>JBHLKP010000018.1:0-35884 GCA_048886525.1 Candidatus Hodarchaeota archaeon
AATCACCGTTGAAATCGTAAAGAAGAGTATCCGCATAATTAGCTATAGCACCTTCAGGAGTTTTATTCCAAATTTGTCCATAAGAGTTATTGTAAGCAAAAATCTTTCCTGATTCCATAATAACAACAGATTCGCCTTCAATGTCTTCTAATGAATATAAAATTGCTGTTAAACCGAATAGAGAGTTATTTAGGTTAAACTCATGTATGACTGTTCCATTGAAATCTATGAGAGCTACTTCTCCATCAGCAGATCCATCACGAGCTGATGCTATTAATGCTTCATTACCAACGAAAATATGTTCCGCGTTGTAACCAGAAGTGAATGAGTATAAATCTATAGGACCCGTTCCTGTATTGCCATTTACAAAGTAAATAGTTTCTTCTATTGCCACAAATATATCTGAAATACTATCATTATCAATATCAGCTAATACTAAATCATTTATTTTCGTTGCATCAACCTCGAAGTCCTTAAATGATATGGGAGTCCATTTTTCAAGAGCACTTGATTGACCAGTAATAAGACCATATAACCATACTACCGCGTTATCAAAATCATACGCTAAGAATATTAAATCAGTTATATTATCAAGATTTAATTGAGCAGATTTTAACCAGAGAATTGTTGAATTCTTAGCAAGTTGTTGATTAGTTGAAGATAAGTTAAATGTCCAAAAAGCGTTGCCAGAAGAACCATTTAATGCCCGAATAAGAGGAAATCCATTATATCCTGTACCAGTTGGATCCATAACTGCAACGAAGATATCATCAATTCCATCATCGCCAATATCTGTCGTATCCACCAAAGTGTTTGGTTTGGGATTGAGATTTGTTATACTGCCAAAATAGGAGTTATTTACCCAGAGAGGATCTATATTTCCTCCTGGAATAATACCGTCAAGAAAAAGGTAATTTGTAGGTAGAGGGTTAGTATTTAATCCCTCAAATGAATAGACGTTACCTTGGGTGCAAGATACAATGATCTCATCCATTCCATTCCCATTTGCGTCAAAAAGTTCGATATCAGTTGTTTCAGTTGCTAAACCGTCGCTATGCCATGATTGATAATAAAATAGCACTTGATCCTGATAAGAAGTGCTTCCTCCAGTTCTTACAACCTCAACTAAATAAGCTTGATTTCCGGAAGCAATAGCAATTTCACGACGGAAATCTTTATCGCTATCACCAGTACTGATAGCTCGAGCTTCTTTAAAATCGAACTGTGTGAAATTTGAAGAGGGGTTCATACCAAAGAAGATATTATTATAGTAACCCCTATCTGGATTTTGTTGATCAGTATGGAAATCTATACCATTGAAGTTTGTAGCTAGCATTGCTGCTCCACCACCAGTATAACCACTACCAGTATTTTGATCTGAACTTGGATCGTCAGTACCCTCTGCATCTCCTGCGTAAGCCATAACACTACCTCCATATGCACCAATCTGGGCCTCACCAGTGACTATAGGAGTTGAATAGGTAACAACAGGAGTGCTAGGAGTAGCTGCTGTGTAATAAAGTGCACTTCCACTACCTCCATCTGAAACATTCACGAGTGTTCCAATGGTAGAACCCTGATAAGAGAGCTGGCCTCCACCAGTGGTTAATCCACCACCAACATTCTGTACAAGACCAGAGTGAGCAGAAATATCTCCTACTGAGGATAATTGGGTACTATCATCCCCTTTGGCACTTGAATATCCTTGATTAAGCGTTTTTAGTGAGGAGGAGTGTTTCGTAACTGAAAGTGATTTTAAACTATAGAAACTGTATTGTGCCATAAAACTATACGCAAAACCACCTTCCCAATGTGCTGTAATTGAAGGCCCAACAGAGATAAGCGATTTAACGATAATATAAGGGTTATCTTTCAATACTAATAGACTGAATCCAAAAATAGGATAGACTATATATTCAGCAAAAGGAGGTGTTGTGGTAACAGGTTCAGGTTCTCGCCATGTTTCACCATCATCTTTAGAATAAGTAACATGTAACGCTCCTGAAGGATGATCACCATCCGCTTCATAAATAATCATGAGGGTATGATCTTCGGTCACTGTTTGCGTGATAGAGGGTTGTAATTCATCAATGGCGTCAATAGTGGCTCTTGAATAACCATATCTAGCATCCCAACTCGGGGTGGGATTAGATTTAGCAATCCATAGATCTAAATCTATTTTTGCTTCATCATACATCATGCCACTAAAAACAATAACAACATCGCCCGAATAGGATCGAATAGTGTCATGAGCTACTGCTAAGTAACCTGTTCTATTATATTCGTCTTCCCATTCAATTTTATTGTCTGTTGAATTCTTTCCTATTAATGGAATTCGACCCATAGGTGCGGCAAAAGGATCATTAAAATAGCCTTGCCAATATATACCACCATCTTTACTATTCATGTAGGAAATAGCAACGCCTTGATCGGTATTATTTAGAAAATCCCATACACTAGGATTATAAAGGATATCTTTTGTTGGATTAAGGAAAGCACCATCAATAGCTGCGGCATTTTCCGAATTTTCCCAATAATAACTTCCTGCACTTCCTGCGAGTTCAAGTAACCAAATACCATTAGAAGAACCTCCTGAAAATGTTAGAGATCCCGAGAATGCTAGCCAAATTCTTCCATCTTGAGTTTGATATAATGATGGATGGTATTCTTTACTTGAACGTAAGAAAGGAGTAGAATAAGCTATAACATTGCTTGTTAATACTCTACCCATTTGAGTCCAAGATTCTTGTTTGCCATAATCGTCGCTAATCGCCCAGTAAAGATATGTACCAGCTTTAAAAACTTGGATCCAACTACTTTTCGGTAATTGAGCGTCATAATTATATTGAAGTTCAAGTAAATCTGTATTTCTAAGCGCTAATGGAAGCTTGGCTTCAAGATCAAACATCTGCTCGAGCTTCATATATGGGAAATTGACAAAACTAGTAAGAATAGATCGTTGAATATATTGATTGTCTCTATTAGGTGGATTTTCATAATTCTCGTAAATAACAACACCTTTGAAGGTGCCAACAATGATTTCTTTGAACCGATCGTAATCTTGATTATCTACTATAATATCATAGACAGGATTATCTTCCATCAATTCATTTGGTGCCCACCAGGTATAAGCGTATGTGCCGATTTGGTTTTCTAGAATAGCCACAAATCCATTATATTGACCCCACCATGTTTTATTAACTCCACCAATGATGATTTCATTAAGAGTGTCATTATCCGTATCCGCTACGGCAATGGCTTCAATTGATAGAACTCTTACGGCAGGTGAAGTTAAAGGATTCCCTGGAATGAAATATCTACCTCGAACAGGCCAAGGATTGACTAAAAAGTTTTCATAAAATTGGTTTGCTCCATTAGATTCGAAGACAAATAGGAAACTGCCAGCAGCGAGAACGAATTCACCAAATCCATTGTAATCTAGATCTCCACCATAAGCAGCAGCAGTAAATTGAGTAATACCTAAATCAGCAAACAGAGGCGCCCAAGCGGATTGACGTAAATCACATTGCCAAATTAATGTATATTCATCATCAACCGAAACGAATCCATCATTTCTTTGTTCCCAAACGAATATTGAAAGTCCAGCTGTAGCGACCATTTCAAGGAACCCATCATTGTCCATATCCAAACCTACAACGAGTTCCTCGACGTGATCCCAAATAGTTCGATAAAAGGTTCCACTTACTCCTTCTAATTGCTCATATGCATAAGGTGAAGTAAGTGAAAGTTCCTTATGAGTCAGATCTTTACCTCGATATGCTCGTTTATAGGTATTATTCGTTAAATGTTCAAAAACATAAAGATTATTATCATAATCTCCGATAATCACTTCATTACGGCCATCTTGATCCATATCGCCAGTCTTAATCGATAAGGTCCAGCGTGCCAATTCGGCTTCTGTGTTCCAAGTCTCAAATACATGGTATCCATAATTCGAAAGCAAATTCCCATGACTATCTGTACCTGATTTCAAATTTAACTCAAGACGAGCAATTGTTGGATTAGTACCGATGACGAAAGCATTGTGATTTTCATATTCAGCATCAAGACGAACGAGTTGATCTTGGAATGTATTGTAAGTCGTTATATAATCAATTTGATCTGTTTGTTCATTAAGGGCAAAAGCGGCTGAAGTTAAATTATTGAATCTTAAACCGCCCCACGAATTTGTATATAACCACTTATTTTCAATCCATTCAGGTGCCCATCTGTAACCCACATTTTCGTAGTATGTCGTACTCACGATTGTGCCTTTGCGGTTTTCCCACCCAACTGTTAGATCAAGGTCTCCATCTTGATCAAAATCATACAATTGGGGTGAGTTAAAGAGTTTATTTGTTGCTTTTAGATTGAGGTCTTGGAAGTATTCTGGTTCTAATATAAATAATGCATTTTCAATATTCTCGATGAAATAAACTCTACCGTTGGTTAAAACAATATCCATATCACCATCACCATCAACGTCTCCCACAGCCGTTTCTGGCATCTTCTGCGATTTTTCTAACGCACGAGCAAGTAAACCTGTAATTTCTACTTGAGCTAATTCAAATTTACCCGTATAAACTCCCAGAGGGGGAGCGATTGGATCATAGGTATATACATCTATTCCTGAAGATGCTTTGCTATTCTCTATTGCTGGATCATACAATTGACTATTATCAGCCCATCCAAGAAGCATAATTTCAGGGAAGTAATCTGCATCTTTATTAAAGTCAACAAAGGTTGGTGAAATAGATTTACCAATATAGAATGGATTATTATTAACCATCATGAAGAAAAAGTCTGCTAATTCGGATAGTTCATGGGTTAATTCAGGAATGACAACTAATTTTCCATTGGTCGTTCCAATAACCATATCATTAGGTGGAATCTTTAATTCAATTATATCTTTGAAAGGTGAAAACGCTGGTATTGCGTCAAATATTGCATCAAAAAAGGAACTAAATAGAGAAACATGAGCCACAGAAGCGAAAGTACCATAATATTCATTTGGTAAAGGCTTTCCTTGGGCTACTGCAAGATCGATAAGTTTTTGTTCCAAAGTATCTGAAAGGATAGGACTATTAGATTCATTATACAGCCATGTAGGAATTTTTCCAGGACTTTTAACTTCAATAATATCCCAGATATTTGTTCCTTGTGTATAACTATCGTTCTTATAAGAGTTCCAAAGAAGCTTGTACCCTTTTGATCCAGAATCATATTCAAACATAATGATTTTGCCATCTGCAGTACCTAATACTATTTTCTTCCCTTCAGATTGGCTAGTAGTATATGCTTTATAGTAATCTAGGTCAAGATTCCCGATAGTAACAGATGTAGCGCTATCAAGAGGTCGATAAAGAACAGGAGAATAAGCACCATCGATTTTATAATATCCACCGTCTGTTACATTGATTCGCATATATCTAATAAAAGCCCAATGTTTATCAGAGAGAGTAGGATCTATATCTATCATCAGATCGTCATCACCAAGATCAGCTACGTTGACTAAAGCAGTAGAAATATCTTTGTCAGGAATTCGTTCCCATTCTTGGCCTGAAGGTGAAACTTCAATCGAAAAATCCCCTAAAGTTGGTGGTGTGGTTCCAGCAAATCGCATATAAATATCATAACCAAGATCTTCCTCTGGAATGGCCATTAACCCATCTCCCATAATCTCACCATCATTACCCCAATCAACAATAGCACTTGCGAGGGTGTAGAAACGAGCATCAAATGTTGTATAATTTTGATCGTATGGACTCAGTTTTGTATCTATAGCCATTGAAGTATTCTTTGGATATTGAGGAGCTTGCCATCCAATGGCAGGTTCCAGCGTTATTGCACCACCATGGCCTTGATCGTTATAGACTAGAACATCATCTGAAGGATCAGAGGTTTGGGACGCATTGTTATTTGACCAAGTCATCCAATCTATATAATGATTAAGGAAGTGGCCTAATCCTTCCAAACCACCTAATTCCCAAGAATCGAGAGGTTCCCAAAGTTGATGGGTAAGATAAGCTCCTTTCTTCCCGATAGATTGATCAAAATTAACAATAAAAACATTTTGGCCCTGAGAAATATAGACAATCTCATCAGGTTTATCATCATCGAGAGAGTCAACAATGATTTTTGTAACAGGTTTCCAAGTAATATTACCTGTATCCCAATGGTATCGATAAGAATTATCTTGAGTTAGAGGCCAAGGTGCACCATTTATTGATAAAATTGTTCCATTGTTTTCATAAATATATACTCGTCCTAAATCCGTACCAACAATGATTTCAGGTAGTGCATTATAATTCGTGTCACCTGTTCCAATCGAAAAGACTCTTTCACCGACATCAATGGTTGTCTTTTCAGTATATTCGATCCAATGTTCTTTTGAAAATGGATAACCTGAGTGGTTTGTATATTCGAAAATATGAACTTTTTTATCCCAAGACCCGGCAATGATATCTGGAAGATAATCTTTGTCTACATCTGCAACTTTCACTCCCCAAACTTGTTGAAGCATCGGACTAGTCCAAACGTGGACAAATTGGTTTTCCATATTATCGAATGGATCATAAATGTGTTCTTGTTCGAAAACATACACATGTCCGTCAGCTGAACCTGCAACAATCTCCATAAAATCATTATTATCAGTGTCGCCGAAATCTAGAGAAATTACATCTCCCTGAATGATTTCATCCCCGCTGTCCCATACTTTATCATATTCTCTATTATTTTCATTCCAGCGATAGATATGAATCTCGTTATCATAGAGATATCCTCCCCCAACTGCCACAAATTCCTGTGATGGATCAGTTTCTATACATCGAACAGCTGCCTTGGTTATCCATGGTTCCCATACCTTTTGGTAGGCCATTTCGTTGTTCATAAGATATTTAGTAATATCATAATCCTCTGGAATATATCTATCATTAACTCCTGGATCGCTGTTATAATAAATAGTATCTTCATCTTCAACACCTTCAGATAAGATTAAAGTTCTCAAGGAAGGCATCTTTGACTCAAAATCAAAGTAAGATAGTTCTTCGCTGAAAAGAGTGTTAACAGTTTGAGGACCCATTATGAAGAGTCCAAGAATAAGAACTATAGACAATTTCACAAGAATTTTATTCATTTTTTGTCCTCCTATCATTTCAGAGTCCTCCTTCCTCTTTCTTCCAGAAAATTAATTTCTGGAGGTCAATAATAGTAGTTAAAAACAGTAAGAGCGATATTGTACTAAAACCAATCACTCCACCTATTAGGAAAGGTGCTATGTCTACAGGTTCTACTTGAATATAAAAGCTGACTCTCTTTACGACGTTTGTATCATCAGGTTTGGTGCCAGTTACTTCAATAGTATAAGAACCTTTTTCTAAGGTTATTAAACCGCTTTGCCATTGATGTTGCCGTACATTATAATCCAATTGAGCTTCCACATGAGAAGTAGGACCATGGACAAATCGGTATGAAACAGTAGAAAAAGTAGTAAAATTGGCAACAGTTGTTGTAATTATTTCTGTTTCATATGTTGTATCTATCGGTGAGGTAACAACAAGATCATCTCTGTAAATATCTAGTTTATCGAACATATCTGAAGCATTTGTAAATTCTGAAGCATTAGTGCCTACTAGATATTCAAGGCCATCTGAAAACGAATCATTATCACTATCCCAATTTGTTGCATTTGTCCCAAAAACTTGCCATTCAAAACCATCCAGCAAACCATCATGATCGCTATCAGGATTGAAAGGTCCACCTCCAGCAATCATCGTTGTTGGGGTTAAAGTGCCATTAGGGTCACCGAAATACTCATATCCATCAGATATCCCATCATGATCCGAATCAAATAGTAATCCATCTTTGATTCCTGGAATAAGAGAGTCTGGGATCATAGGATCTGACAGGTATGGCAAAGTTGTATCCAATTCCGCCCCATCGGGTAAATAGTCGTCGTCGGAATCAGGATCATCCGCAAATGTCGGATATACTGGATTATAGGGCCCCATTAAATTTATAGTAGATTTTCCTGAACCCCAACCAGCAGGTACCACATCAGTTGTCTCATTACAATCTAATAAACCATCAGCATCAGTATCATTTTGAAGAGGATTAGTTAAATGGAAAAATATTTCATCATAGTCGCTTAACGTATCATTGTCAGTGTCAACAACATCAGGACGAGTATAATATTCATTAAGTTCTTGTGAATCACTTAGGAAATCGAAATCTGAATCCGATAAGACTGGAGAAGTATTATAAGGCATTACAAGGAAGAAACAAACGTATGGATAGATTAAACTAGATTGATTGCCTATCATCATCTCAACACCATCTAGAATAGTATCTCCATCAGTATCATTACTTAATGGATCTAATAATATTGGAAACTCTATTGAATAGAATTCAAAAACAACATCTGGTACTAATCCTGATCCAAGATAAAGTTCCCACCCGTCGGTTAAACCATCTAAATCGGTATCTCCATAGGTTGGATTAGTACCATAATCGTATAATTCATCGCCATCAGACATACGGAAAGTATAATCTATCTTACCTCCAGGATATACTACAAAATATGTAATAGAGTCTAAATCGGTGTCCCATTTAAGTGGATCAGTTTTAATACCGTTGTAGGTACCATAAACTTCGTCACCATCCCGAATATAGTCCCCATCCCAAACGCCATTTCCATTTTCATCGTATTTAGGATCCCATTCGTCAAGGCCATCATACCTAAAGTTGTGATTCAAATCATTCCATTCTTCGGAGTCCGTGTCAGGATCATTAGGCTTTGTTCGATATATGAACTTTTCTTCATAGTCATCCAATCGATCATTGTCCGTATCTTCATCCATTGGATCAGTAAAGTAAATCATTAATTCCATCCAGTCACCTATTCTATCACCATCGCTATCTACTGAAAATGGATTTGTATGATACCAATATAACTCTTCGCCGTCTAATAAACCATCGAAATCAGTATCAGGATTTGCTGGATTTGTACCATACTTGAAATATTCATCTCCGTCAATTACCATATCTCTATCCCCATCAGGGTGACGAGGATCTGATCCTAGAAGCATCTCCTGCATATCTCCTAGTCCATCTCCGTCGGTATCTGGATTTGCATAGTGGGTGTGATTTGATACAGGTTGAAGTGTACCTTCTATTCCATCAATGAGCCCATCATTATCCGTATCTGCATCACAGGGATCGGATGGGGGGTCTAATGATAACTCATATCCATCTGAGTTTAGAAAATATCCATAAGGTGAAGGATCATGTGGAAGGCTTGGATCCATCCAATCACGATCGTACTTATGTGTATCATTAATATAATTATTTCGATCATATCCAAAGTATTTAGCACCAGTATCACCATCCGTATCAGGGTTACATGGATTAGTATATGTGACATTTAATACAGGTTCGCCTTCAATCATATATACAATAGGCATACCTTTTACTTCCCACCAATCGGAAGTTAGAATATATGTTCCATCCTTAATCTTAACCCATGCATGGAGTTTACTGGGAGAAATTTTACCGTCCATCTCCTGTTCCCAGCTGTCGTCATCAGTATCATTATCTAAGGGTGAAGTGTAACCACCATTGAAAATAATAACAGGTAAATCCAAATTATAAGGAGTCTCCGCTTCTTCGTCTGTAGGATCATTGTGGTTATAGGTGTCATTGTCTCTTAACATTGCTAGGCCGTAATATGGACCAAATTCGCCTTCTTCACCATCTAATAATCCATCGCCGTCCGTGTCAGGATTTAATGGGTCAGTTCGATCATAATACTTTACTCCACCTATCATTACATATTCTACTGAGGGTGTAATCTTTGTTATATCATATGCGTGATTAACCTCATAGAAGTCGTCAATACCATCTTCATCTGAGTCCGTGTCAAGGGGATTCGTACCTATGATTATAGCTTCCTCATAATCGGTTAATCCATCCCAATCTGTATCTGGTTGTAATGGATTGGTTTTGGTATTATGATATTCAACAAAGTCATCTAAACCATCAGCATCACTATCTGGTAAAATAGGATCTGTTTTGGATGTCTGGGTTTCGAACTTATCAGTTAGACCATCTCCATCAGTATCCTCAGAATATGGATTTAATCCAGGAGTCTTCAATTCATCCGTATCTGAAATTCCATCTGAATCAGCGTCCAATCCCATTGCTCCATTCTCTTCCATTTCCTCTGGGTCACTTGAAGTGAGTTCTAACGGTGATGGGTCAAGAGGTTTCCATTCAAACTCAATCTCCCAATCTGCGAACAAGAAGGTAAGTGTGACGCTGAACCGGAGGATGATCTCGAGGAAGATTTGCAGCGGGACAGGATTGACTAAATCTTGGAAAAACGTAAGTATTATTTCCATAGAAAAGTCAAATGAGATTCCCACGATAAAGAGATCAATACCAAAGTGAACTGCTAGGCCTAATGTTATTTTGAGAGTGAATGAACCTTCTTCTGGCCCAGTTGCCGATGCAGCTCGTTTTACTACTTCAACAAATATACCAAATGATACTGTTACGGTTATTGCATCTAGGCCTAGATATTCCCCAACAGCGTTCAAAGCTCCCGCTGTTCCCCCAGTTAGAAAGTCAAGTAACGTGAAAGTTCTCGAAACGGTGATTGTAAATGAAAATCCCCACTCAATAACTTTGAAGAAATTATCTGTATCAAATACTCCCCCTTTAAGGGTAAATAATTCTAGCTCAAACCATCCCTTTCCGGAAAACTCGAGTTCTAATCCAAGAGATTCAAGTAAAAACGCCATTAACGGATTTTCTTCGGTTCCGAAACCACCTAATTCGAAACCTGCTTTAAATGTTGGTATGAGCTCAAAGAATGAGAAGATTTGTTTGAAAAATCCACCAATATCTCCTCCAGCAAAAGGATTTAATCCTCCAAATACAATTTCTAAGATCCAATCTGTAAAAGCATCAGTATCAAAACCGAAATGGGGATATAATCCAAGTTCTATTCCTATCTCGAATAAACTAAAGCCCCCAAGCCCAACAGGTAAACTTCCTGACCATTCTGGTGGAAGAAGATCCGAGCTATCTAATGCACTGGTAATCGCTTCGAGTAATTTATTGATCAGAATTTCAATTTGTCCACCCACCCAATCCATTAATTGGCCAAATAACCATCTAAGACCATCGGTGAAGATATCTTTAGCGTTAAAGATAATTTCTAGGATTCCCTCAACTGCATCTTTTAAATCGTTCAATCCAGTTATCCCAGGTATTCCTAATGAACTAACTAATGAATCTAAACCTGGTACCTGATCAAGTTGTGTAAGAAGATTTTGGATTAATTCTTGTGCAGTTGGTAATTCTGCTGTATCGGCTCCAAAAAATTTAGGGAATATAAATTCAAGAATATCTTTTACAAAGGAAATATCTATACCACTAAATTCCTTAACTAAGCTCATCCCCACATTTTGTATTAATCCTTGAAGAATTCCTTGAATACTGTTATCTTTAGCTGCCAGTAGTATATTGAAGAGAGCTGAGCCCATTTCAGCAAAAGTCTTGATCTTGTTGAGTATAGTTGAATTAATATTCAGACTATCTGCTGTGGATAATAAGAAGTTGATAGTATTCTCTATCACTTCAACTGGATTTTTAAATTGATTTTTGAATTTATCAACAGTACTACTAATATATTGTTTTAGTTCATCTTTATCACTGATTACTGCTATTATTGCCACAATATTGTTTACAGCTTTCTTGATTTTAATTTCTTTATCATCGGCAATATCACCCATCATAAATTCTGCAATATCTATGACAAGATCCATTGTAGCATTAAGATTTGGTAATTGATCTTTATTTGTGAAGTCACCGTTAATTGCCCCTGCAACCATAGTGGCACCAGAAACAATCATTTCCTGTATTTTAGCATCTTTCGTTCCATCACTGTGAAATTGAAAACCAGTTTCTGATTTGAAGGTATTTAATGCTCCATCAAGATTGGAAACGAAGGTATTCACATTAGCCAACGCGTTTTCTTTAGCTTCGGAAATAACTTGATTGATTCGTGTGATGAGACTTTCTAACTGGTTTGCTGCATAAGAAATTTCGCTAATACTTTCATCTATCAATTCAAGAAGATAACCAAAAATACTTGCTAGGTTGTCATCAGTAGGAAGATCTTGTGTATCCCCGACTGCATCAGCTATAGATCCATCGGTAAAACCAAGAGCTGTCATAAGGAGATTTATAACAATTCCTATTAATTTTCCCCATGTTTGGGTATCTTGTGTGCTTACTAAGACTGCTCCCGATCCTCCTCCTCCTCCTATAATATTAAAAATAAAATCAATGAACTGAGGTAAATACTCTTTAATTGTTTTTTTCAAATTTCCTCGGGATAGAAAATCCATAATTGTATTCAATAATAAACTTATTCCAGATATGTAGTCACTTAATTCACTTACATCTAAACCAAGAAGACCAAGGAAATGTGAAATTAAGGTATCTAAGTAACGTTCACTAATAACAGAAAGCAAAGCATCAAGGAAATTTCCCCCCTCCTCTTTCATCGTATCAATTAAACCCAAAGAAAGACTAAGTATTTCGTTGAGAATTTGTTTAAACCATGCCCAATCTTCTGGGATGATAAGATCTAATAATTGGCCAATAATATCACTTATTGCTGAAAAATCTCCTCTTAAGAGTGGAATAGCACTTAAGAGAAGTTTAACGAAAGGTTTAAGTTCTTCTGCAAAAGGAATCATATCTTCTAATAGGATAAATAGTTCATACAGAGCTGATTCGACGGAAATATCTCCCCCATCGAAGAATCCCAAAATTGATTGAATAACTTCAAAAGCTAATTCTATTTGTTCCATGGCGTCTTCGCCAATATTTATTTCATCTCCCACCATGTCAATAAATACTTCTAATAATAAATCTATAATCCCGCCAATAGGTCCTTGTAAACCACTTTCAAGTGGTAAAAAACCAATGATTAAATCCCCTATGCTGAGAGCTTCTTCTGTTGATTTCTTAATATACATTACAGGCCGATTTTCTTCTGGAAGATCTCTAATATCGAATTTCGGTTCGATATACTTTGGAAAACGTGCTTCCATCTCATCATAACGTTTTTGTTTAGCGATTAGATCTTCCTCACCCATTGGATCAATAATATCAAAATTCCTTTCTACAATACTGTTAATGTTGTCTGCGAAATATTTTAAGCTTAATTTTCGAATATTTACCCCTGCATTAAAATAATCTGAATATTGCTCATAATTAGTTTCTAGAATATCTGCTACGGCCCATATGCACCAAAGATATACTAATTGTGCATCTAAAATATCATGTCCTTCAATCCATACATTAGTAAGATGTATTGGTATATATCTATACAAATAATTAGCATTTCCCATTCCCAAGACATGATGTTGATCTGTATGAATATTGATGAAATCTGCGAATTCTTTCCAAGTTACCAGATCTCCTATGTACGCTCCTTCTAAGGACGTTTCAAATACATAAATTAGAATATTATATTTTGATACTCCAATTCCCTTAATGTCATCTAAACTCCCTACAAATATTAAATCGATAGATTTATAGACTAATCTAAGAGATTCATATAAGGAGATAGCAGTGCCTGAAACAATAAGATCATTACCAGCGTATATCACTCCTATTCGTTTTTCAGTTTTGTAAGAATATACCAGTTGTTTATTTTGTTCACGAACTAGCTTGTTATTATCATTAGTAATCGCTATGCCAGTAAAGGTAGATGATGTCATAATAAAAATCATTATCACTCCGAGAGAGAGTTGGATCACTCTTCGTGGAGTAATTCTATAATCTTTCAAGTATTGACGTAAAACTTTTATCTCATACAGGTCGTACATTAGAAATGAACCTTCTTTAGGGGATTATTTTGAATTTAATTATGTAATATTGCTAATTTTGCTAGAGTTCCTTATAAAGTTGGCTATAGTTTAGTGCTTTGGATTGAAAGTTTATAAATCAAACCAAACGCTATTTGCATAATTTATAATTACAAAGTAGTAAAAGGTTATGTCTCTCACAGCTTAAGTTTATTTCCTGCTTCGTTAATAGTTTGCAAAGTTTATTTGTTTACTTTCATCTACATTCATGTGAGAGCGTTTTTAATGACCATATTCCTTTTTGACGGATTATCTTCAACAATAGATTCAGGTTGATTTGTGATGAATTTTTTTCTTTGATTGGATTCTTGCTTCTAAAATTAAAATATATTAACAATATTTATTTTAAAAGAAGAATATCTATTTTTTCAGAGATAAAAGAATGTCACGAGTTATTGCAATCACTGGTGCAGCAGGATATTTAGGCCAACGCTTGATTCACCATTTATACAAGACTATGGCTGATGTAGATCATTTTATTGCATTAGATATTCGTAAAATTGATTTTCATTCACAGATTCCAGCTACATTCTATGCATTTGATATTAGAAAGGATTTTGTTGAAATCCTAGAAAAGAATGATGTTACTGACCTTATTCATTTAGCTTGGGCTTTAAAACCAGTCCATAATGTCAAAAAAGCTTATTCTATTGATATTGAAGGAACAAAGAACGTTTTAACATCTGCTTACAATGCAAAAATAATATACTTACTCCATACTTCTTCAACGCTAGCCTATGGTGCTCATCCAGACAATCCATATCCCTTAATTGAGTCTGATCCCTTACGAGCGAATAAGAATTTTCATTACCCATATCATAAAGCACTCGCAGAAAAAATTATTGATGAATTTATAGATAAACATCCCGACTGTATGAAAATAGGTCGAATTAGACCCTCTGCTATTTTATCCTATGAATTAAAGCATTATTATGCAGAAATTCTACGGGCAGGATGGCGAACATTATTTATGCTTCCATATCCCAATAAAGATACTCGAATACAATTCTTGCATGTAAAGGATGCTTTAAACGGGTTTAAATTAATGCTGGATAAAAGATTGGAGGGTCCATATAACATCACTCCTGATAGCGATATCAAAATAGGTGAAATTCCAGTTCTTCTTAATAAAAAAGGATTTCATATTCCTTTACCCATTCTAAGAGCTTTACTCTGGTTTCAATGGAAACTTCGTCTCTCAGAAGCTCCTTCAGGATATATAGATTTTGTTGCATATCCCTTTGTAGGTTCAAATAAGAAAGCTAGAGAACAGGGATTTCAGCCTGAATTTTCCACAAAAGATGCATTATTATCATTGAAAGAGACGGAGGCATGAATGTTATCGAACTTATTATCAGATTTCACATTGATTATTTCTGGATTATCTATATTAAATTTAGTTTTATTGAGTTAAAATTAAAGTTTTTTCAAAAAAAGTTATTGTTCTAATAAATAATTCTTCTTTGTACTGCTCCTCATTCATCAAGTCATGAGTTGCATTATTTATTAACCAGATTTCTTTAATGTCTGATCGGATTGAATCAAAAATTTCCTGCGCGCTGTTTTTTGAGATAAATTCATCCTTTGTACCTTGAATAATAAAAGCTGGACATGTTAAATTTTGAATAGAGGTTCTTAATGCTTTCAGTCCCTCAATAGCTACAAAACCAATAGAGGAAGGTATCCAATCATAACCAACCCATCCGAGCTTTCTCAATAAGTCTGAATTTCCTGAAGGAACTTTTTCAGGTATCACACGTTTCAGAATTGGAATTTTGGTAATTAAAGGTAATAAGGGGAATAAGCGACTCCGTACTCCCAACGGTGCTGCCCATGTAACAATTGCTTTAATATCAGGCCTTTCAACAGCAAGTAAAAGGGTTAGTAATCCCCCCATACTATGTCCAAGAATCAATAACTGGTCACAGTCCTCTTGTAGTTTTTTGAGGCCATTACGCGCATCATTCATCCAGTCAGACAAATTCACATCAAATAGATCCTCAGGTTGAGTTCCAAATCCTGTTAAAGTGGGTAACCAGATCGTTGAACCAGTTTTTTTATTCATAGTATATGCAAATTCTTTAAGATCCCATGCTGTACCCCCACCAGCACCATGTAGTAATAGACAACCGGTATTTGAACCTTTTATATAAAGAGGTTCAGCTCCCTTTAAATATTGGATAGGCATCTTTAATTCCCCCCTTAACTCATTTCGAAATCAAATGAGTAAAAATCCATTCACCTACTTCTTGAAACCTATGGATTGCAGGATATATAACGAATTTCGAATCAAGTTTTGGTGCATCTAATAGACTAGAGGTTGCTTTTATAACTTTTTGTAGGGTTGAGGCAAGTGGATAAACCATATGATCACACGCAAACTCTTTTTGCACAAATTTTGGTAGCTGATTCGTTTCTGAATCTGAGAATCGTGCGCTTTTAATTGGTACTACTTTATCATATGTTCCTATAGCATTTAACCACGAAATATTAGGATTTAAGACAAGTGGTTTATTCAAAGTTTGTATTAAATGACTTTTATAGGTTAATTGAACGAATCCCAAACCAAAATCTGATTCAATAGGTTCTTGATCAGGTTTCATTAGTTTTCGAATAGTATTAACAGTTTCCTCTATTTTTGAGATATCTCCCATCTCAACACCATGGTTCGGTACCGTTAGTAAGGCAATTCCCTTTATCATTTCTTCAATTCTTTTTAGTGGATAAGGATGTTTGAAGTGAGGACTTGTAAAAACTCTAGCTATAATTCCTCCCATACTATGAGCTACAATCACAACTTTTTTTTGCTTTTTCTTATAAATAAAATCAACGGAAGTCAATAAATCTTCATGCGCCAGAATTTCGATATTACCTGCTATTGCATTACTTAAATCTAATGTCCAACAATCTAATCCTTGAGTTTTAAAAAAATGTCCAATTGAAGTCTTATGTGCAAACCATATATCAGCATTCGATCCGAAACCGTGAACCATTAGTACTGGTGATCCACGAGCTTCAAGAGTTTGATGATTTAAGCCTGCTAATCCTTGATGTGTATCTATTTCATAAATTGCTCTTTTAATGCTCATAATATAATTCCTCAAATCAATAATTGAATTATTCAAAAAATAGAATAATATTGGTTATAAATTTATGCGCAGACAGGTCGGTTAACAGCATTACTTAATCTAAAAAGATTGTTGCAAAAAAGTAAGAAAAAAAAAACTCTATTATTAGGAGGGATTATTTAAAGTGAGATCATTAACCAAAATATTAGATTTCATTGAAGTTTTTATAATACAAGGGATTAACTGATATTTCATCAATTTCGTGGAAAAGGATAGACTTGTTTCGCATTTATTACACATATAGGGATTTTTGAACTATCCAAATTTCCGTTTGCGGATAAATCAAATTTCGTAATCAAGGCAGGAGCTTTTTAAAAATTATTTCTCGATCAATTAAAAATACTATGTAAATACTATGATAACACTATTTATGTCCTAAGGCGTTTTCAATAAGGCCTTAGCAAGTCTTATAGGCTCTGGTAACCTAAAAAAGAGGGTAGGTAAAATGATTTCTAAAGCTGAAGTTAAAGAAATTTTATTCCCTACTGATATAAAGATACCTTTTTTATTCCCTGCCTTTTTAACAAAATAAGCAATCTTATCGTCTCCATCAAATACTGGAAAAGCAGTATATAGCGAATAGTTAATTGGATTATTGAAATCAATATCACCCCATAAAGAACGCTTGATCACTCCGATAACAGGAATATTTTGATCAACCCCTATTTCACATGCTAATCCAAATTTCCGTGGATGTTGTCTACCAGCACCTTCTATTAATGTTAGATCAAATTTATTTCTAAAATAAGTTATTGCTGCAATAAGTGGTTTTTTATTCCTTAAAATTAAAAAACCGGGTAAATATGGATATAAAATGGGAAATTTTTCACTGATCCAGTATTCTAGGTTCGAATTAGTATATAAATCATAAAGTAGGCCAATTGATCTGATAAAAGACTCTGTTTGGTGAACTGTGACTGTAAGTAAATATTTAGCGGACCCAAAACTGTCTATTTCTTCCACTAGCGAAGATTGTCTTTCTTGGAATCTTTTTAGACTCTCTAAGTCTGGGGACATAAACGAAACTTCCCTAATTTAATAATAACCTAGTCGTTTTATAAAGGAATGCTAGTTAGTTATACTCGAAAAAAAGAAAAAAGAAAAAAGCTTCCTTTTGAATAAAATCAAAAGAAATAGCTTTAATATTTTGATAGAAAGATGTTGAAAGGCATTACCACGAACAATGATCCAAAATTGCATCATTTGGGCATACGCCATCACAAGCAGCGCATTCTATGCATGCACCAATGTTATCTGCAACGACTTTTCCATCAACAACTTCATAACAATCTTCTGGGCAGACGTCAACACATTCCCCAGCACCAGTACATAAATCAAAATCAATTTCGACCCATAGGTCACCATCTTCAATTCGTTTCTTCGCCATTTCGAACACACAAACCGTGAAAGACATCTTTGATTGTGTGCGGATAATTATCTTTTACTTATTTTAAACTTATCTTGAAAGCTTTCTATTTTTTAGTTGTTGATACTGCTCAATAAACCATTTATCGTCTCTAATGTTGTTGAATCGCTCTCCAGTTAATATTACAGTCTCAAGTAGCTTAGGAGTATCTCTCAAATATTTTAAAAACAAAATACAATCATAAATCGTTTGTTTTAACTCTTTTTCTTTTTTACCTATACCAGGACACTGTTTCTTTTTGTTAGAAAAATTTTTCATTCTCAATGCTGGTTCCATAGTTATAATTATTCTTTCATCTACAATAACCGGAAAATAAGGATATATTCGGCATCGAAGAGGTCTATAATCATAAATACTACAATAGAATCCTTTTATAGGATTATAAAAGCTACATCTTCCATTTAATTTTGTTATTTCGTACATGCCCTCTTTAGACTCATTTAAATTACCTCTTATTTTTTCCGTTATTTGAGACAGCTCTGCTGGAAGAAAATAAGAATACCCACAGCAGTCTTGGCATCCAATTTGACAAGAAAAATCAGCAAATAGCGATGTTTTATTAAAATCGTGAATGATAGTTGAATTTAATGCCTTTCTTAATATCTTCTGTATTTTTCCTGATCCTGAAGCTGATATATCCGTGACTTCCTTTTAATGTACTTGAATATGTAAAATCATATTTTATCCTAGTTTTATAGAAGGAAACTAGTTATATACTAAAGATCTAGAAAGTAAATAGATTAATTTTTTCCAAATTAAAAAAATTTATCAAGTAAAAAAAATTTAAATTTTTGTGTTTAACGAATTAATGTTACAAGGGAAAGCTAGATGAGCATTGATGTTAAAATTCGTGAGTATTCTGACAATGACTGGGAATCAATAAAAATCCTAATTCTTGAATCGAAATATTATGGCCCTTCCGTCTTAAAGAGTGAAAAAATCAGAATTGAATTCTATTCGCAAGTACCTGAAAAAGGAAGAACATTTGTAGCTGTATTACCCCCAGAAATTGTTGAAAAATTAAGTACAGAGGAAGAACTGTACAATAATCAAGATCAAGTAATAGCCTATATGGTTGTAGACTTTTTCGGACGTGCAATATTTATTTTGTCTTTAGTTGTAGCGAAAGAACACCAATTACGGGGTGTGGGTAAGAAATTGGTCCAATTTGCTAAAAAATTCGGTGAGGCGGATCCACAATATAATATTTTAAGAGGATTCGCTGATGATAGTAATCTAGGGATTCATACGTTTTTATTGAAACAAGGGTTCAAAACCTGTGGATATATAAATCACGATCTAAATTTAAATCACTCTACTATTCATTATGTCCTACATTTGCGAAAAGAGAAAGATGATAGCGAAGCTTTGATTTCGGCTTGATTGGTTAATATCTAAAAACTTTGATGAAAAAAATCAAATTAATTAAATCCTAGAAGAATAAAAATATAGACGACCATCCCTACCAAATGAATAATAGTGACACTTACTCCATATCGAAAATATTCCATAAATCCAATAGGCATTCCTTCGCGTTTAGACATCTCCATAATGTATATTCCCTTAACACTGCTTATCAGAATAGCTGAATCAGTAATATTTACTACTGCTAGAATTGCCCACCAAACAGTAATAGCATTTGTTTGAGAGCTAATTAAATCAATCAAAGGTCTTAATAGAAATATCAATGGTATGTTTTCAATTATTGACGTAAGTGCCCCTAATATCCAGCTGAATACTGTTATACCCAAAATTGGTGATTGACCCACTATTTGTGTTATAGGATCATTGAGCAGTAAAGGTAGGTTAGTTTCTTGTATAAGTCCAGACATGATAAATATCCCGCAAAGGAAGAAAAGCATTGGGAAGTCAATTGAACGAATAAATTCTTCTACATTCTCTGAGAACATTATTAAAACAATCATTCCTCCAAGAAGACATATTATGTCAACGGAGAATCCAATGGTAGTTCCGACTGCAAAGAAGACAGTTACAACACTAAATATGACAATTGCTTTATAAAAATCTCTTTTAGAATCTACAAAAACCCAAGGATCAATAATTTGGAGTATGCGTCGTAATTGAAATCCGAATGATCTTTCTTTTTCTTTCATGTTTAACATTACATCTCTAAACATGATGTAACGAGTGAATATTATGGTTATTGTTACCATGATACTTACATATGGTAAACTGATTAATAAAAACTCTAAATAAGTCCATCCTTGTTCTAGTGAGACATAAGCCGCTGTGTACGATGCTATCGGAGTTAGCATACCTGCAAGATTAGATATCACCAGTTCTAGAAAAAGCATTGGTTTTGGGTTTATTTCTGCGACTTCCGCGATAAGGATAGTGATTTGCGCTATTATTATCAGTGCTAAGACATTAGTCATGATCATTGACATGAAAAAGACTGAACTCGCTAATATAACCATTAGAATGTCAAATGATCCTTTTATAGAACTTAAAATATACAGGATAAAGACTTCGAGAATTCCAGATTTTTTTAACATTTCCATTATTAGAGTAATGCCGATAATTGTCAGTAATAATTCTAAATCAATCCAGAGATAAAGTATGTTTAAATTTTTGATTAATCCAAATGTTAGAGCAATGAATAAACTAATCACGACTCCTGTAAGAGTTATGGATACTTTATCGATCTTTTCTGTAGCGATAACCAATAAAACAATTAGGAATATCACTGTAAGAAATACACCGATAGTTAGAACATTTAAATCTTGAGTGATCAATCCAAATTGAGGGAACATTGGTTTATCCCACGTTGATTCTAAAATCCTGCAACCGAGAAAATTACTACAAGATTCTTGACTAGTTAGGTCCAGACTTTTACTCAGTAAATAGTTTAACAAAAATTGAACAGGATAATTAGGAGGTAAGTGTTAGATTGATTAAGTTTTAGTTTTTAGGTTTTGCTTAATTTGTTCGAAAAAGTCTAGAGAATCAGGATTTGCTAAAGCCTCGCGATTAGTAACTGGCTTTCCATGGATTATATTTGTAACAGCGATCTCAACTTTCTTCATACTAAACGTATAGGGAATATCAGGAGCCTCAATGATTATCGCTGGAACATGGCGAGGAGAAGCTTTTTTTCGTAGATTTGATTTTATCCTAATTTTTAATTCATCAGTTAATTCTGAATCAGGAGCAATTTTTACAAATAGAATTATACGTTGATCCCCCATCCAACTTTGCCCTATAGCTAGACAATCAGCTACTTCAGGTAGCGATTCAACGATATTGTAGATCTCAGATGTACCAATCCGTACTCCTGATGGTTTTAGTACAGCATCAGACCGTCCAAGTACTGTTATACCTCCTGTATCACTATCTATTATAATATAGTCTCCATGTCTCCAAACTAGTTTCCCTTGAGGTTTATAAAAATCGAAATAGGCACTCTGATATTTCTCATGATTAGGATCATCCCAAAAGTATAGAGGGGCGCTCGGAAAAGGAGATTCAACAACAAGTTCCGCCTGTTGGTCACGAACAGGATTTCCAGACTCATCATAAGCCTCGATTTTCATCCCTAGAGCTCGACATTGTATGGGTACGTCAACAAAGAGTGGTAGAATTGGACACCCTCCTGCAAATATTGCATTAAGATCAGATCCCCCAGTAATTGAATTAAAATGAAAATCATCTTTTACCTCTCTATAAAGCCATTCCATCCCCTCAGTACTTATAGACGAAGCAGTTTGGGAAATTTCACGCAAGGATGAAAGATCATATTCTATTCTAGGTTGGGCTCCAATTCCATTGAGATAATGTATATAACTAGCAGAACAACCAAAGATTGATATTTTTTCATCTTGAATTAATTTCCACATAGTTCCCCAATCAGGGTGAAGGGGGTTCCCATCGTATAATACTATCGTAGCACCAACAGCTAAGGAGCTAGTAAGCCAATGCCACATCATCCAGCTAGGAGAAGTTATATATGTTATAATATCTGATCGTTTAAGGTCATTATGAAGCATTAAATCTCTTAATTGCGTAATGAGAACTCCACCAGTTCTTTGCACCATACATTTAGGTTTCCCAGTTGTCCCAGAACTAAACATTATATAACCTGGATGATTGAATGGTAATTGCTGAAAGTGAATTTTCGGTTTTTTTTCTGAAGCAAGAAATTCTGAATAGTTAATAGAATTTCTAATGTTATTAATCCCCGCATTTTCTTCAATATTTGAAATTACAATAGTTTGTTCAAGCGATGGAATTCCTTTAACAACCTGCTCTACATTTTTCAAGATAGAAAACTTTTTACCTTTATATAGGTACCCATCTGAAGTGAATAGGATTTTTGGTTTGATTTGGCCTAAACGATCAAGTACAGCTGCCGATCCGAGCTCAGCACCACATGAAGCCCAAGTTGCACCAATACTAGTCGCAGCAAGCATAGCAATTCCTGTTTCAATTAGATTTGGTATATATGAGGCTATACAATCTCCTTGAACTACTCCGATTTTTCGTAATGCAGTTGCCAATCGTCCTACTTGGTCATAAAGATCTGAGTATGTTATTTTTGTAGATTTTTCTGTTTCTCCCTTAAAAATGTACGCTATTTGGTTGTCTCTATGCTTTAAGAGGTTTTCTGCAAAATTCAAACGAGCACCAGGAAACCAATTAACATCAAAAAAATTAGTTAAATTATCATATATTTGATCATATTTACGAGAAGCTATTATTCCAGCAAATTCCCACATAGATTCCCAAAAATTCGCTATTCTTTCAATAGACCAATCATATAATTTGTAATAATTATCAATTTCAAGGTTATACTTCTCATTAACAAAGTTAATAAAACGAATCATATTGGTTTGCTTTATATAATCATCAGAAGGATTCCAAAGAATTTTTTTTCCTTTTGACAAGAATTAACCTCCTATTTTGAGCCTATATGGAATGATTTAACATTAAAAACTAGTGAAGGTTGCTTTAATCATTTGTTTGCAATTAGTAAATAAAATTTTCAATTTTCGTGCCTAAATTAATTCTTCTTTGCTATTGTATAAATTTTGTCATCATGACAGATTTTATTGCCTCATAAATCCGAGGCAAAGTTTTACAGAGAAAAGAGGCATAAAGTTTTTGAAAAAATAAATATATTAATATCAAATATACCCCGTAAAAATTCAAAAATATGGAGTGCTTCATCGATGGTTACAAGAACAAAGATTGTTTGTACAATTGGCCCTGCTTCTGATAGTGTTGTTATCTTAAAAAAACTCGTTCAGGCTGGAATGGATGTTTGTCGTTTAAATTTCAGTCATGGGAGTCATCCCGATCATCGGGAAAGATTTGAAAGAATTCGTTCGATATCAGATGACATTGCCGTTTTAGTTGATCTTTGCGGGCCAAAGATTCGTACTGGTGATATTGAAAATGGAACAGTCATTAAAACAGGACAAACCTTTAGAATTTCTGGTGAAATCGGTCTTGAAGGTAATTCAGAGGTTTGTTCGACAAATTATCCCCCTTTGATTGATGATTGTAATGTAGGAAACCATTTAGCCATTGATGATGGATTGCTTCAGCTAGTTGTTACTAAAAAACTTAAAAGTAAAAAGGAGCTGGTGTGTAAAGTTACAAACGGTGGCCCCTTAAAATCAAGAAAAGGAATCAATGCCCCAGACGTACCATTATCGTTGTATTTTCCCTTAGAAAAGGATCTAGAAGATATTCGTTTTACTATTCGTAAATTAGACGTTGATTTTATAGCAGCTTCTTTTGTACGTCGAAAAGAAGATATTCTTAAAGTTAGACAGATTCTAGAAGAAAGAAATTCCAGTATCGGAATAATAAGTAAAATTGAAGCTCGTGATGCGTTAAAGAATTTTAATGAAATATTAGCTGTATCTGATGGCATTATGGTTGCTCGTGGGGATTTAGGTGTTGAAATACCAGGTGAACAGGTTCCCATTGTCCAGAAAGAATTAATAGCTAAATGTAATTCTGTTGGAAAACCAGTTATTGTAGCTACTCAGATGCTAGATTCAATGACTAATAATCCTAGGCCTACTCGTGCTGAGGTATCGGACGTGACAAATGCTATAATAGATGGTGCTGATGCAGTTATGTTATCTGGAGAAACGGCTGCAGGAAAGTATCCAGTCGAAACAGTTGAGTATATGGAAAAGATTCTCAAAGAAATAAACATTCATCACTATCTTGTATCAAAAAAGATTCACAAATGGACTGGAGAAGAAACCTCAATTGCAGAAGTATTAGGACAAGCAACTCATTTAATTAGCGAAACTAAGAATCTTAAAATACGCGCTATTGTCACGAGTACAAGAACAGGTTCTACTACTCGTCTTATAGCAAAATGTAGGACAGAAATCCCTATTATTGCTGGTACACCTTATAAGACGTTGCAGCGACAATTACAACTTGTTTGGGGTGTATATCCGATTCAGGTAAAAGTGACTCCTTCTTATGATGAACTATTATATGAGATAGTACGAAATGCATCTGAAAGGGATTTATTAGCCACAAAAGACACTATTCTTGCAGTTGGAGGCAGTCTTCTCGGATTTCCCTCAAAAACAAATATGATTCAAATAATGAAAGTAGAAGATGTTTTACTTTTCGGCCAGCAGTTACAAAAAGCGGCCATTTAGTACTTTAAAATCTATTTCAACAAGTTTTATAATCTTCTACAAAGAATGCTATTTTGAACCTCGGCCTAATCTCATGAAAAGAAGGTATAGAAAAAATTTTTGTATTTCGGTTTCTAGAGTATCATTGAAAATTCAATTTATTTCTCTCTAGTAGAAAATTTTAATATGAGGTCAAATTAGTGATTACTACAACTGTTGCTGATGGATTTCAAGAAGATTATGGTAAATCTATTGGCCGTATTTCCAAGGGTTCTTTCAAAAGCCTCAATCTAGATGTTGGGGAAATAGTTGAAGTTATCAGTGGTGATCGGAAAGTAGGTGTTTTTCTCCGACCAATAGAAGAAATCTTAGATGAAACTACCCCGCAAAGAATGCTGTACACTAGTACGAAAAAATCATCTTTAAGGTCAGATGAGGATATAATCTTACATATTAATGGTTTTCTACGTGCAAGCTTAAAGGTGGGCCTTGGTCAAAAAGTTCATATTGATAAAACAAGTGTTCCTGATGCTGATAAAGTATTAATAGCTGCTTTAAATCCTGAAGAACGAGAAAAAATCTATATAGATTATATTACAAATAGACCTATTATCCGTGGTCAAATCATTGAACTACAAAACATTGGTTATGATCTTAAGGTTGGAGTTCTAAGTACAAGTCCTCCGGGTATTGTGAGAATTGGAATTAAATCTGATGTACGTATCGCACATGAAACTCCATCAGAATTAAACGAGGATACTGAAGATGTTGTGATGTATGATGATATTGGAGGAAATAAGGAGGTTCTTACTCGTTTACGGTCACTAGTTGAATATCCATTAAGATATCCTGAAATATTTAAAATGCTTCATATTCACCCCCCACAAGGAATTTTGATCTTCGGCCCTCCTGGAACAGGTAAGACATATTTAAGTAAAGCTGTTGCCTGTGAATCAACTGGTCCTGCTGGCGCTACCCGCTTCTTTGTTATGGCTCCTGAGATTGTGAAAGGGTGGTGGACAACAGAAAAAGAAATGGATAAATTTTTCCAGCATGTAGCTAATTATGAACCAGCTATTCTTATAATTGATCAAATTGAGGTATTAGCTCCTTCTCCAGCTCCTAATCTTTCAGACTTAGAAATGAGAATGACAGAACAATTAATTCGCAATCTTGACAGAATTTCAGGTAAAAATATTATTGTTATTGGTACAACTACCGATGTAGTATCAATTCATCCAGCTTTGCGAGCTTATGGAAGGTTTGAAATTGAAATCTCCCTTAAAATACCAAATCTTGAAGATCGTATCGAGATATTATCAATTCATACTCGTGGTATGCCTTTAGATGAGGTTGACCTTGAATCAATAGCTCAAGCAACAGGAGGTTATACACCAGCAGACCTAGAGCTACTTGTAAAGGAAGCAGGAATGTATGCACTTGAACGTAAAAATTTACTTGAATTAGAAGCTAAATCATCCCCCTCTACTCAAGTAATGAAGCAAGCAAATGGCTACCAATTATATCTTAATAATGATGATTTCCTAAAAGCACTCGCGACTGTAAAACCTTCTGCTAGTCGCGAAGTAATTAGTGAGATACCAAGAGTAACTTGGAAGGATATTGGCGGATTAGAAGACGTTCAACAGTCATTGAAAGAAATGATTGAATGGCCTATAAATCATCCTGGTGTTTTCAAAGAAATGGGAATACGATACCCTAGAGGTGTCCTCCTCTATGGGGCGCCTGGAACTGGAAAAACTTTACTTGCAAAAGCACTAGCTAATGAGATTCAAGCTAATTTCCTAGTAGTTAAGGGCCCTGAACTTCTTTCTAAGTGGTTTGCTGAAAGTGCAAGAATGGTTCGCGATTTGTTTAATCGTGCTAGACAATTAGCACCTTGTATTATATTCTTTGATGAAATTGATGCTTTAGCCACTAAGAGAGGTGGTGCTTATCCTTCATCAAGCTCTAGAGAACGTGATAGAATTATAAACCAATTACTTGCTTCTCTGGATGGTGTTGACAAGATGAAAGGAGTTTATGTTGTTGGAGCAACTAATAGACCAGATGCAATTGATCCTGCGCTATTACGGCCTGGAAGACTTGATCGTTTGATTTATGTCCCTGTACCTGATCGTCAGGGACGTCTGAAGATATTGAAAGTCCACACAAGGAATATGCCATTAGATCAAAATGTAAACCTCGAAGAAATATCAAGTTTGAGTATTAATTACAGTGGAGCTGATTTAGAAAACCTTTGTAGAGAAGCAGCATACGCAACCCTTCGTAGAAATCCAACTAAGCGTCTCGTAACAAAAGAGGATTTCAAAGTAGCTCTAGGAGCTTGCCGTTCTTCTGTTAATTCAGATATAATTCAATTCTATCAAATGCAAGAAGGAGAAATGAAAAAGCACAGAACGAGTGACTATATGAAACTTCCAAAGGGGTTTATTTAAATGGTGTTTTGTGAATTAGTCGATTCATTAACTGAGGATTATGGCCAGCGAATTTTACGATTATCCGAAGAAGTTATGAATATTCTGGAAGTAGAAGAAGATGATTTTGTCGAAGTAATCGCAAACAAAAAAAGAATAGGAGTAATTGTCAAATTAGATACACTAGCTGAAAAAATAACTAATGAAATTGCTGATAACGACGGAGCGCTGGCAACTTCTTCCGATACAACTTCAAGATCAGATGAACCTGATAAAAGCTTACCCAAACCACATGGAAAACCATTTCGGGGGATAGAGTCAGAAATTGAAAAAGAAAATGTTTATTCTTGTCGTATAGATGGTGAGGTTCGCCTATCTCTTGGATTAAATATTAACGATTATATTGAAGTTGATACTATACTAAAACCTAAGAGAGCTAAAACAGTCTATTTTGCAGTACTTGGCCGTGATCCTCGCAGAATGACCGAAGAAGAAAGGCAGTTCCTAAATGATCACCTTAAGCTCCAACGTTCCAAACCAATTAGTTCAGGCCTCATTCTCGATGTTAATTATGCATTCAAAACTGAAAAAATATTGATTCAAGCCACTGATCCAGATGCTATTGTTCTCGTTACTAATCGTACTGAGTTTATACTTGTTGATACATTTGTACCACGTATTAGGGTTGATCCAAATACAGTAACCTATGAACAGATAGGAGGTTTAAAGAAAGAAATCCAGCGATTACGTAAATTGGTGGAAGTTCCAATACGACGTCCTGAAATCTTCAATTCTATAAATCTTACTCCACCAAAAGGAATATTGCTTTCAGGACCAACTGGTTGTGGGAAAAGTCTTCTACTCAGAGCTTTGGCAACTGAAACAGAAGCTAGGGTAATTGAAGTACCACCAAATTTATTTGCTGGCGTTGGTCCAACAGAAAAAAATATTCGTGACTTGTTTGCCAAAGTTAAGAAAGAAGCTAGAAAAAAACCAGTTATTCTTGTTTTAGATAATATGGAATCTCTTACTCCAGCACCATATTTAAACATTCCACATTATATTAAACGATTTTCTGTTCAATTTGCTTTAGGATTTGATTCTCTTAAAGGAATTAATACAGTTGTGATCATTGGTGCTTGCCATTCAACAGATAATATTGATCCGATCATGCGTCGACCTGGTCGTTTCGATCTTGAAATCGAATTTAGCATTCCCTCAGAGCAAGAACGTTTAGAAATTCTTAAAATTCACTTACGAACTGTACCTATAGACACTAAGGTTACAGATGAAGTATTAAATTCGTTTACTAAGCGTATGATAGGATTTGTGGGAGCTGACATAGCTGCTTTTGTGAAAGAATCATGTTTACGATCTGTATCTCGTTACTCTGGATTGTTTAGCGTCTGGGGAAATCAAATACCTCCCTCTGTTTTACGAATGATTAAAGTTAATCGAGATGATTTTGAAGAAGCATTTAAATCAATAGAACCTTCTGCTCGTCGATCTATCCATTTAAAAATGGAGCATCCAGGTATTTCTTTCGAAGATATTGGAGGATTAGATGATATCAAACAAATTTTACGTGAACAGATAAAATGGCAATTTAAAAATCCAGAAATACTAAAAAAAATGGGAGTAAATCCTTCTAAAGGGATGTTACTTTATGGACCTCCTGGTACAGGAAAAACATTGTTAGCTAAAGCAGTAGCGGCGGAAATACAAGCTAATTTCATATCTATCAAAGGCCCTGAGCTTTTGAGCGTATGGTTTGGAGAATCCGCTAAAATTATAAGAGAATTGTTTAGTCGGGCGCAAAAGATTTCACCATGTATATTATTTTTTGATGAAATTGACGCAATGGTGCCAAGACGAGGTGGAGATAATACAGAAGGAGGTCGTGAAATTGATGCAACTGTGAATCAATTACTGACCTTACTTGATGGAATGGGAATAAATAAGGGTATTTTTGTAATGGGTGCAACTAATAGACCAACTGCACTTGATTTAGCTTTATTACGTCCTGGAAGATTAGATAAACTTGTTCTTGTGCCTTCACCTGATATTAAAGCTCGTAGGGAAATCTTAATGGTTCATACAAGGAATGTACCAATTAAAGGAGACAAAACAAAATTATTAAATGATCTCAGTGAAAAAACTCAGGATTTTTCTGGAGCTGATTTAGAAAATTTGGTTAGAGAAGCAGTTTTAGCAAGTTTACGAGAGAATTTTGATCAGAGATTTGTTACCCAGAAACATTTTGAGGAAGCTTTATCAAATGTAACTCCTTCAGTAGACTCTGAAATTGTTCAAAGATATGAACGATTTACCATTGAAGTTTTAGGCGCCCATGATATTGATATTTCACCGAAAAAACCATTAACTTATAGATAAATTTATTCAGATAATGTACTATACCTTTTAGCATCTTCAAAAAAGTCCATTGCCCGAAAAAACGAATGAAATTCTGCCTGATGAACAGTTCCATTTGGAATATAATATGTATCCCCTTTCGTATATTTTTTTGTTTCAGTACCAATCGTTAAAGACATTTCACCTTCTAAGACTATACCAAATTGTGCTCCGTGACTATGTGGTGGTATTTTCCCTACAGGCTCAATTTCAAAGAAAATAATTTGAAAATTTATTCCTTGTGCTATCCATCCTTGAATACCAGGAATGTTTATACTTGCCTTAGGTAAATTAGTAATAATTTCAGGATATCTCGACATTAAGTTGTTTTCCTCCTAATTAAGTAAATGATATAGGTTATCCTTGCTAAATTTTTCTACTTCATTGATTCAACCCATTCATAAACAGGTTCACATAACTTCTTAATACGTTCTTTCTCTTCGTTCATAGGTGAGGGTTTCCATGATGGATCTGGTTCAAACCAAAAATCAATGAGATTTCCAACTCGTTTTTCTTCTGGAGCTAATTTAATAATTACTGGCATTTTTGTTTCTGTTTGCCATGGTTCATCGATATGTAATATATTAGCAATAGCAGTTTTACTTTTACCAACTAATACATAAGCTAATACAAATGGAAGCTTTTTCAAAGCGCTTTTTGCGCTAAATCCACAGACAGTCCAAGCTTGAAGTGTTCCAGACCTCGACATTTCAACCCATTCCGTATGTTCAAGATCACAATCAAGATTCCAGCAATTAACTCGTGGAGGAAAAGTTACATCGCCACATTTTGGACATTTGGTACCAAATAACTTTCCATCAAGCAAACCTTTTGCATATGGACTAAGAGCCCCAAGACGAAAAGTATAAAGCATGTCAAAGTAAATTTGTTGTTCTACCCAAACAATATCGGCAGCTTCACCAGTTCTAACCTTTTGCCAAGTCCAACTTTTTTCCGGTACAAGTTCCTTAATCTTTTTCCATGCGTTCCAACGAAAATCCTTATTGAATGGAGTTTTATGTAAATCTTTTGTCATTTACTGATCACCTCAGACTCTTTCTAAAATGAAGTTACTAATACTAGTTCCTGTACCTGCATGACTATTAACAAGTCCTACTTCAGGGTCTTTTACTTCATTATCAGTTGTTTTATGTTCTCTAGGTATTAATCCAGCTAATTGGTAGTAACATTCGATTGTAGACATAAGACCAGTTGCTCCGACGGGATGACCATAACCAATTAATCCTCCTCCAGGATTTGTCGGTATCTCTCCTTCCATCATTGGAAAACGGTCTTGTATAAATTGTCTTGGTGATATGGACTCACACCAACCTAAAGCGTTGTATATTTGAAATTCAGATGTCGAAAAAGCGTCATGAACTTCTGCAACATCTATTTTTTTATACGAATCTTTCCATTCTATTCCAGCCATATCAAATGCAAGTTCAGCTGACCTTCTACAAGCTGCAAATTCACCCAATCCTGGATATCCTTCACCATACCTCTGAGTCCAACCAGGGAAAGCATAACGATCTCCAGCTCTTATAGTACATGAAGAGAGACCCACTCCAGTTATCTCAACATATCTATCAGGAGCATATCTCTTTGCAAACGCTTCGTTACATACTAATACCGTTGCTGCTCCTTCACTCATGAAACAACAATCATTTTTCTTTAAGGGATATGCAATAAGTCGTGAGTTCATTACATCATCTACAGAGATTTTTTTACCTACTTGACGATAATGTTGCGCTTTTTCACCTGTAGCCATTGCATTATTCTTATTTTTCACAGCAATCTCTGCAAATTCCTCTTCTGTGATTCCATGATCTTCCATGAATACTCTTGCTAATCCAGCGTAATAATTTGTATAGTTTGCACCAAGCATAGCCTCATATCTTGTGTCTGAAGCAATTGCAATAAATTCAGAAGCCTTTGATTGGGAAACACTCCCCATAAGTTCATATCCAATTACAGGTACAATGTCAGCAAGGCCAGAACGTACTAATGCATAAGCTGCATACAGTGCTGATCCACCCGTGTTTCCCCCGTTATCTACTCTGAAGTGGGGGACTCCAACTAAACCCAAATGATCATGCAAAATCCAATAAGCGGTCAATTGGTGGCTGAAATGGACTGAAAAGTGTGAATATACAACCATTCCGTGATCTCTAACATCTCGTAAATGAAATTCTGGAATATCTCGATATAATTCCCGGATAGTGTTTGCTACCATTTCTTCGATTTGAAGATTTAGAGGCCAATCAAATGGTGTTGTAGTTCCACCAGCAATAAATACTTTTTGCTGATCTGCCATTTTTTCGATCATTCCTTTAATCATATTTAATTCTATTTATTTTACTACTGATAAATAGATTATTCTCTTTGATTATTTCTTAATCAAAGCAAAAAGAAAACTTGGTATATTTGTTTGAGTAATCTTAAATTTGACTCAACGGTTAGATTTAACATTCTTTAAGTTAAAAATCCTTTGAAATGGGTGAACCTGTATCCATAATGCGGCTATAAAAAAGATATTAGCGTTTTAATTTCATTTTAATCTATCGATGCTTTTTATTACCTCAAAATTTTTTTGATTTAGATTTAAAGACAATATTCCCCCCTTCGGATCATTTTCTTTAAAACTGAATTCAATGTTGTGAGCATTTAGAATTTCTTTCATTATAAATATATCAATGTTTATATCATCATGTTCTTCTGTAGAAAAAATCGAATTATTCTTTATAATTTGCTTTAAGCTTTCCGAAACAACCTCTCCGTTGTCTTTAAGAGTTATCTTTAATTGATCATTTAATTCTACTTTTACTTCTACATTACTAGCTCCCCTGCTCATAAAAATATTTCTAGCATAACTACTGAATATGTTTCTTACAAAATCACTTACAAAGATCTCAGAATCGTTAATTAATTCATATTTCTTCGAAATTTCTGGTTTATCATGTAGAATTAATTCGAGTATTTCACGAAGTGATGATTTATATCCACTAAGTTCAAATACGCTCTGAATTTCATGTATTCTTGTTAACATCAAAGATATATTACTAATAGAATCAATAACAATATCAATCGTTGTATTATCATTATCAGATTTATACAAATCTAATGCAAGGGTTACAGTATTTACACTACCTAGCGCTTTATGGCATAAATAATTATTTATACTCTCAAAGCCTATAATTGTAGCCTCAGAATAATATCTTTTCGAATTGGTCAATGGAATCTCTTTCCAATTATCTAGTTATCTTTTTATCGAAATAATTCTTTTTTAGTTATTTATTATTAATTTTTATCGACTTATTCTGGAATATCCTAAATTATAGACATAGAATTATTAATATTTTTTTAATGATTGAGCTAAAATTTTTTTAGAGTAATCAGATAGACATATTAATCTTAATATGGGATTCATGGGAGAATATTGAGATATATTTTGGCAATTGATTCTAGTTCAATAGGATTAGAGCAATTCTACTTGGTCATAATTGAACAATCGTTGTAAGTGATTATGAAAAAACTCCAGCTCTCCATCCATATCTAGCTTGGATTGTACATGATCCTGAGGTGCCTTGAAGAACATTACTTGGCACAGTAAGAAGATTTTTTTTTCCCATAATGAAATTTCTCCAAATGATCTATCTGCAATTCTAATAACAAATCAACGAGCGAGTTTTACATTATGGGAGAAAAAAACAGGAAAACCAATTATTAATCTAATTAACTGGGCTAATATTCGTGCTTTAGTAACTTTCAAGGAGATGAGGAAAAACTGGAAAGAGCATGTATTAAAGATAATTGATTTTGTAGAAAGTAAGATCACTCATAATCCGATACTTACAGCAACCTCATTGATATGGCTCACTACTGATCAAAAAGAATAGATGAAAAAAATTATTAAATCCTGTTTTATCAATCGATTAATAATTAAGATACGAAATACAACAAGTATGATAAATAAAACGCAACGTTACGCTAATTGCACTAGGTTTAATTTATAACCATCTAGTAGCTTATTATGTATGATATTATGATAATAATTAGTAATCCTTTACAGCAAAATACGTCTTAGGCCGACCTTTTTTCATACGTTTCTCTGAAAAACTTCTTATATAACCTTTAACTCGTAAACGCTCTAAACTATCATATATCGTTGAACGTGCATTCCCTGTTATCGACACTAACTCACTTCGAGTTCTTGGACCTTTTTTCTGTAATATATAATACAGCTTGCGGTCTAATTCGTGAATAATGAAAATTTTCTCATCCTCAAGCATAGATATCAGGTTTGAAGCATTTTGATCCGTATTTACAGGGATTTTTAGCATTCGATTATTCGACATGGACACCACCAATAGTATCTCATCAGATCGATAAATAAACATAAAGTACATAAAATAGAAAGATGCGCGAAAATGACATTTTTTCCTTAAAATTGTCATAAGAGGATTAAACAGGTTATAAAACACTAGATCATCTTCAAAGACAAGCTATACTATCAAATACTATTTACCAAATATGCGTAAATATTTGTTATTTAATGAAATGAAGTATCCTAATATTAATGATATTTACTATTTAGTCAAAAATAATAATTTTTTCAATACTGAATTTTTTAAATTCAATTGATCGATGAAACTGGAGACTCGTTTGAGATTGATTTATAAGAAACAAAATAGAAGGAATTTACTATAGACACAAAAAAGTAAGAACATAAAAAAACTGAAAAAAATATCAATTGTTTTACATTAAAAAAGCATTTTCATGTATATGTGTGGTAAAACGAATGAAATGGAAAAAGAGAGAATGATCACAAAAACTCGAATAAAGGATTATATAGATCTCTTTCGTTTTTCTTTGAATATACTAGCTTGTATTGCTGTGCTCGTAGCAGCCTTTATAGTGCATGTCTTACGGGGTAACAGAGCCAATTTCATTAACTTCATATTCAATAATGGAATTCTTGATTGGATTGGTTTAATTTTTGGATTATTAGCAACAATATTGCTTTCTGCTGCTGTTCAATCGTTAAATGATGTTTATGATGTCGAAGTGGATATTGCTAATAAAAGATTTGATCGTCCCATAGCTAGGGGTGCTTTTACTCGCGAATTTGTACTATATTTAAGTACTAGTTTTTTTATTCTTTCTGTATCCATTATAGGTCTATTATCTTTTATATACAGCATTACACCAGTGTTAATTTTATCAACGCTAGTATTTATGGTTATAGGAATAGGATACAATTATATAAAACATATGGGGTTTATTGGAAATATTTGGGTCTCGCTTGGATATGTAGCTCCATTATTCATTGGATTCGCTTTATTTGATCCTCGCGAAACGATTATAATTCAAGCTGCTACTTATATGTTAAGTGCTACTTTTTTTCTTGCAACAGGAAGAGAAATCATTAAGGATATTCAGGATTATAAAGGAGATCTTGAGAAAGATATGAAGTCTTTGGCGATTACTCTCGGACCAAAGAAAGCTGCTTTCATATCTTTGATATTCTTTTTCCTTACTGTGATTTCTTGTGCATTAATGGGACTTTTTATTTATAAAAATGTTGTATTTTGGTTTTTTTTCTTCTTTATGGTTGGCTTACTTTGCCTTACTGAATATATTGTTTTAACCGAGGGAACCGAAATAGAAGGGGGTAAAAAAGCACGAAAATATACTCGTTGGACTCTCTGGGTCGCCTTAGGAGCTTTCTTTTTTGGAGTATTTTTTGTAAATAATTAAACCTAAAATCTTAGTCAATAAGAGTATGAATGGATAGTATTTCTATTGGAAAACTTTCAGAAAATCTTTCTAGTAAGATGGATTACCTATTAAAGTACCCAAATATTAGTAAAAGCGTATCAACTTTCTTTGGTTCAATTGAAGT
>JBHLKP010000019.1:0-34243 GCA_048886525.1 Candidatus Hodarchaeota archaeon
AAAAGGAAAGATGAAGGCCATTACTATTCTTGGCGATTTTATTATTAGAAATAATATTGCTACCAACGGAAGAATCGAGAAAAATTCCAGATCCAATATTATTATTAATTGTATTAGTAACATAAATATTATTGACAGAAGAGAATGAGTAGACCCCAGATAATCGATTAGTAGAAATATTATTGTTTGAAACCGTATTGTTACCTGAAAAATCTAGATAAATCCCATTTCCGTTATAAAATACATAGTTAGATTCAATAGAGCAATTATTTGAATGAGATAAAAGTATACCTGAACCACTATTATTCTGAACCGTATTGTGATCTATATAACCGTTTCTTACATTGTAAAGACGAATCCCATAAAATCCATCTATTAAGTAACAATTACTAATTTTAAAATGCACATTTGTATTTTCAATAGATATTAAATTATCAGAACCAGAACTTGTAATATTATAACCAACTATTAGATATGGATCTCTTTTGGTCCCATTTCCTTGCCAGCCACCTGACAATGCTTGATTATGGAAATCAGTGTCCCCTTCTATTTTTATCGGATTATAATTGTCAAAATGAATTGAAGAAAGTGTTTGTTGAGAAAAATTAAGATTAATATTTTTAGAATGTGGAGAAGAATATTCGTTGTTTTGAATCACTATAGAACCTATATCCTGGCACAAATTAATTAAAAAAGACAAAATGATAATCACTTGGAAAAAATTATTTCTTCTCATGTTAATTTACCTATCTACAGTCTGAATATTTAAGAACTCATTTCCACTTTTAACTCATCTGTAGAAGAATAAAAAAGTCACAAACAGAAGAAGAAATTTAGAAACCAATGTGTTGTTGATGTTAGTAGTTTAACTTTATCCCTCTTGTTTTAAAACTTTTGTTTTATGCTTAAATGCATGCTATTCAGCAAAGTCAAATGATGAAAAAAATATAAATGTAAATCAGTAACAAATCAGCCAAAAAAATGGATTTTAAGTCGAACCCTTGGATAACAATCATTTTCACTAAAAACTTTGAGAGACATTTATTACCAAAGAAGGCTACTTTCTGATTAAATCCTCAAAAAAATTCGCTTAATCGAAGGATTTGTATATTTATTATTAAAACGTGAGTTTCTAGAGGATATGCAATTATTTCATTGATTCACAACTTATTAAACGATTCAAATATTTCTCACAAAAGTTTTAAGCCAATTTTTTTTAATATTTAGAAAATTTTGGCTTTATCTTGAATTCCTCAATCATAAAAAGTGAGGTAAGCTAAAAAAAATAAAATAATGGTAACATCGTACATATTCCCAATACCAAAAAATGAACCTAGTATTATAAACTCGCAAAGAATATTTGCAAATATTGATGGTATTGAAAATGCAAAAAAAGGCTTTAATCTCAGGGATAACAGGACAAGTTGGATCGTACTTGGCAGAATTTTTACTTGTAAAAGGCTATGAAGTTCATGGTATTATCAGGAGAGCAAGTAATTTTAACACTCAAAGAATAGATCACATTTATCAAGATCCACATGTGAAAAATCAAAGACTTTTCCTCCATTATGGTGATATTACTGATTTTGGCAGCATATCTAGCTTAATTCATGAGTTAAAACCTGATGAAGTTTACAATTTAGCTGCACAATCTCATGTTCGTCTCAGTTTCCTCATGCCTGAATATACAAGTCAAGTGACAGGCTTTGGTGCAACTTGTATGTTAGAATCAATTCATAGAAGTGGTTGTGATGCAAAGTTCTATCAAGCCTCGTCCTCTGAAATGTTTGGATTAACTCCACCTCCTCAGGACGAAAATTCAAGATTCCATCCCAGGAGTCCTTATGCCGTAGCCAAATTATATGCCCATTGGATGACGATTAATTATCGTGAATCATATAACATGTTCTGCAGCAGCGGAATTCTATTTAATCATGAATCTCCAAAAAGAGGTGGAACTTTTGTTACACGAAAAATTACATTGGGAATTGCAAAAATACTCGCAAAAAAAGAAAAAAAAATATACCTCGGTAATTTAGAAGCAAAACGCGATTGGGGATTTGCTCCAGAATATGTTGAAGTCATATGGAAAACACTCCAACACGATCAACCTGATGATTTTGTTATTGGGACGGGTGAGGCACATTCAGTACAAGATTTTGTCGAAAAAGCGTTTAATTATGTAGGATTAGATTGGGAAAAACATATTGAGATAGATCCAAGATATTTCCGACCAGCAGAGGTAGAACATCTTCAAGCAAACGCAGAAAAAGCAAAAAGAATTCTAAAATGGGAACCAAAAGTTAAATTTGACGATTTAGTCAAGATAATGGTAGATTATGATCTAAAATCTGTTGGAGTAGAACCTATTGGAGAGGGGATCAACATTTTCAGCAAAAAGAACTTTTCATGGGTCAAAAATGAGATTCATTAGATGGTAACAATACATTCAGATATCAAACTTATCTGTCCTAAATGTAGAGATAAAAACAGCGAAATTAAAGTTGAATTACACCGAGATAAAGAAGAATACTATTGCAATAATTGTTTGGAAATTTACAAGATTATTAATGGTATCCCTGTCATTATTCCCCACCAAAAAGAAATAATCTACACAGAATCTAGTAGCTTTCACAGGTTCAACATAAATAAACCAATTATCGAAATAAATGAAAAAAAAGCCAGGAATCAAGATTTACTATTAGCCAAATTCTCAAAAATTATTTCTCCTATTAAAAAAAAGGGGAAAATAAACAAAGTCTTAATTTTAGGGTGCGGTGATGGAACTGATTTACTTGCTATCCAAAGATTAATGCCAAAAAAAGAAATCTATGGTTGTGATATCCAAATAAAGGTGCAACCAAAATTATTAGACTTAATTAAAAAAGGAAGGATATTTTGTGCTGATGCTACTTCGATACCATTCCAAGATGCCCAATTTGACTTAATAATTTCAAATCATGTTCTAGAACATATTCCGAATCCAGAAAAAGTTTGTCAAATGCAAAGTAAACAATTATCACCTAATGGATTCGTAATAAATATTGTGCCAAATCGAGATAGATTAATTGGTTACGCAAAATCCCACTATTCCACAAATTTAAAAAGAATAGTTTTAGCTAATTTTAGAGAATGGAAATTAAAACTCAAAAAAAGGTTTGAAAACAAGTATGGTGCACATGCAGGATTTACCCAAGAAGAGGCAATAAATCTGCATCGTCTATATTTTAATCATATTTATTTCATTGACAGGAATTATTATATCGGTTTTCTGCCAGATTATCTTGTTAGATTGCTTTTCTTTCCAAAAATTGGAAAATTTTTGAGATTCTCACATGTGATATTATGCTGGAATTAACTAAAATACCAATTCAAAGATATTTTCTCCTTCAATAAAGACTTGTATCAACGACGGTCAGCAAAGTTTTTATTTGTTTTGTACCAATCTATGGTCTTCTGTAATCCCTCTCTCAATGAAGTTTGTGGTCTCCATCCTAATAGATCAATCATACGGTTATTATTCATTACTTTCATCGGTTGGCCATTAGGTTTTGTAGTATCCCATATAATATTCCCTTTAAATTGAACGATTTCAGAAATTGTCTCAACTAGCCTCTTAATTGTCGTTCCTTTACCAGTTCCAATATTTAAAGGAGAAGAACCTTCAAGCTTGCTAGCTGCAACTAAAATTGCATCTACAGCATCTTCAACGAATAGAAATTCCCTTATCGGACTCCCATCACCCCACACGACTATTTCATTTGAGTTGACATCAGAAATTTCAACAAATCTTCGTATTAAGGCAGCAACTGCATGTGATCTTTCATGTGAAAAACCATCAAATGGACCATACATATTGGGAAGGATTAGATGAATTGAATTGAAATTATATTCTTTCTCAAAAGCCCATGCTTGTACTGCAAGCATTCTTTTTACATAACCATAAGTAAAAACTGATTCGTGAGGAGCTCCATTATAGAATTGATCCTCTTTCATATAATCTTCAATATGCCCTGGATATCCACATGAGCTACCAATCCCAATAAATTTACAATCTTGCTTTTCTCTTGAGGCCTCAAAAATGTTCGTGTTCATAAGAAGATTATCTACAAATATTTTTGCAGGGTTATTCTTATTAACATGGATTCCACCATATTTTGCAGCACAATGGATTATTATATCAGGAGAAGAATTATCAATCAATTGTTGGGCTTGATCAAGATATCTGAGATCGTACTCTTTACTCCTAGGTAATAACAATTCACATTTCGAAGTTTTCAATCTTTTCACGATATTTGAGCCCAAGAATCCAGTACCCCCTGTTATTAGGACTTTTTTTGATTCCCAAAATTCACCATCAATCATCTTTTACACCCAATACTGCTATTTGAACTTTTGAACTATCCTTTTTTTAACTGATTCAAAATTTTGAAAATAACTTCTTAATGGAATAATAATTCGCGGTATCAATTTCAAAGTTTTGAAATCAATAACTTAGATAAGGAAAAAATCTTTACAGGCTATTTTGTCACTTGAAAAAGTTCAAAATCAAGATTATATAAAAAGGTGATAGATTAAGGAATATTATTAATACAATTAAGCGTTGAAGCGAATTATACAAAACTTGATTCTGTTAAAAGATTTTGAGAGATTAATACATTGATTAGTTCCAAAATTGATTTAGCAAAAGAAAAATATGTTATATACTTCGCGGCAATGGTAACGGGCATTCTTTTCCTTCTTTCTATCAAGTGGACAATTCAATTTAAATTCGAGATAGTAACCACAATAAGCTTAATGGTTTTCATTTTATTTTATTGGTATGTTATATTCTTCTATAACCTTGGGAAGACCGAAAAGATATTCCTTATAACAATCCAAAGTTTTTTTCTTCATATAGGCATTCAACTGTGTTACCCATCGTTGTATTCTTTGAATTATGATGTACTTCTGGGTCAACAAGCAACTGAAGTTTTTTTACGGAATGGATGGGCTCCAACAAAAGAGGCATTCAATTATACAAATGCTACTCAATATCTTTATTACCCTCTCCTACATTTTATATTAGCTCCAATAAGTCTTTTATTTGGAATACCTACTACTCATAAATATTTTGCTTCATTTTGGTCTTGTTTGACTATTATTGGTTGTTTTTTCTTAATTTCAAGATATTTTGAAGAGGAAATTGCAATAATTAGTGTCTATCTATTCTCACTTTCACCTTGGTATTTATTCTTCCACAGTCATACTAATCATGAATCATTTGCGTTTCCTATTCTATTATTCTCAATTTATTTCATATCAAAAAGTGAATTTTCGCATAAGGACTTTCAATTTATATTTTCTCAAATATTACTTTTTCTACTAGTAATAAGTCATCACTTTACCTCTTACTTAGGACTTATCATACTTTCCTCATTTTCTTTAGTGAATTTTATCAACAATTCAGATTATAAAAAGTGGATTTTTTCAGATATCATCTTAATGAGTTTAATTTTGATTTGGGGAATTATGCCATTTAATGCTATATTTAAGTTTCATTTATCTTTTATATTTACTATTTTACAAGCTATTTTGATAGAACTATTAATTATACCATTATTCGTTCTACTACTAATTTTACCGCTTTTACTTTATATTTTGAAGAAAATTAATTTTACAGCTATCAGAAAGGATGTTTATTATTTTATGAATAAGTTTTCAGAAATGTATTTCGAAAAAGCTGTTATCTATGGAACAATTTTTCTGATATTACTCATTTTCTTTATTCCAGATCTCTTATATATTCTTGGACGAACAGGTACAAAACCATTATGGTCTTCAATTCTATCTTTTATTTCGATGATGATTTTCTTTTGTTTAAGTTTATTAAAACTTCCTAAATTACAGGGAAAAAAAGATATTTCCTTTAGATTACTCGCATCGGTCTCTCTAGTTTTAACAGGCATTATTTTTAGTATTGTTAATTTATTTCCTACAATATTCACCAACTTTGACATAAAAGAGCGATTTCTTACAATCACCTTTTTATTTAACAGCCCTTTTGTAGCATTAAAAATCAATGAGATTAATTTTGGAGAAATAAGAAATAAAAGGAGAATATTGTACTTATTCATTGTAATTGGAACAGCTTTACAGGCTTCTCCAATAAATATAATTTATCCAGAACAAGATCCTATCACAGCTGATGACTGGAGATTAAATCCTGAAAAGTGGATTGAGGCTGCAAATTGGTTAAAAGAAAATATTGATTATACAGAGTATTCTAAGGATAATAGGTATTTAATTTCAAGTTATCGAGGCAAGACATTTATTGAAGGCATAAGCTATTTACCAGTTGATGAGCGATTTCTTGGGGATTATGTTGAGAATTTTGAAACACTACCAAATAGAGGATTTATTTATGTGTTATCAGAGGAAATGTTTAACCTTCCAGCTTTTGGTAAAAATTTCCCATTGAATCACAAGTTAAAAGATTTTTTACTGAATGAGAGTGAAATACTATTCTCTAATAACGATATTCAAATTTTTAAATATTAACCTTTTAAATTCAGCTACATTCACTATTTAATATAAGTAAGTGAAGGATTTTAATAGGATTTTATAAAATCAAAGGGATGATATTGTGACAATGGCTTCAATTGTGTTTATCCTTGTAATATCTATAATATTACTATGCCCTGTGATTCTTTATGGATTCCTTGTCTTATTAGGAGTGATATCTGCAAAAATCAGGACTCTTCAGATACCTATCCTTCCAGATTCAATACCAACAGTTTCTGTAATAATTCCAACATATAATGAATCTAAAGTAATTGAAAGAAGAATCCGCAATCTATTTGAAACAGACTATCCACTATCTTCTTTTGAGGTAATTGCGGTAGATGATTCATCAGATGAAACATCGGAAATATTAATAGGTTTAAAAAAGAACTATCCCCATTTAAAGGTAGAAATTTCAAAAGAAAGAAGAGGTTATTCAAAAGCTGTTGAAACTGGCATTGCAAAAGCCTCAGGTGAAATAATTGTGCTTGCAGAGGGAGGATCATTACACTATAAAGATACTATTCGATGTCTAGTTCGTGGTCTTCTCCTTAAACAAGTTGGTGGTGTTACAGGAAAACCAATTATCCACGGAAAAGGTTATCTAAGTAAATCAGAAAAAACCTATCGCAAATTTTACAATTTACTAAGAATTGGAGAGACAAAACTGTCTTCTACATTCCATTTCAATGGGGAAGCATGCGCGTTTTGGAAAAAACTTGTATTCGATCTTAAGGATTTAGATGGAGATTGGGGGATGGCAGCAGCTATTCTCGTAAGGAGAAAAGGATATAGAACAATTTATCTTCCCCAAGCTAGGTTTAAAGATTTTGCCCCATCATCAATCTCTGATAGAAATATACAAAAGAAGGTCCGCTCGGCGGGAATTTTCAGAACATTAAAATATGCTAAACCAACACTTTTCAATCCTCGTTTTGGTATTTATGGATTTGCAATAATTCCTGGAAATATCTGGCTATTAATTGGATTACCTTTATCAATCCCCATACTTCTCCTGAATGTTGGTCTTTTAACTTTCCTAACATTACCTTTCCAAACCTCCTTGATAGTCATTTTTCTTCTTATATTATTAATCACTATAGGAGATAGGGTAAGTTCTGGGTTTTTTTTATCAATTTTTCAATTAAGTCTGAATCTACTACAAGGATTTTGGTTATACATCAGGAGAAGACGAAGAACACACTTAATACCACGAGTAGATTCAACACGAGGTTAAAATGATTCAAGAAATGCAAGGATTTTATTATTTGATTTTTCAAATTGCAACCTGTTTGAAAAGAATTCAAGTGAAAGAAAAATGAAACGAATCCTATTGTTCTCAGGAACAAGTAGAGAATCAGAGATCATATATAGTTTATATCATTCCCTTAAATTACATTTTATACCAATAATAATTACACTTGATAGCATTAATATGGAAGGTGCATCAGAATATCTAAGATCTGTTGAAATTCCATTTTATGATATTCTGGACTTAAAGGTAAAAAACCTAGTTCAAATATTGAAAGTTTTCAAACCTTCATGTGTCATCCACTTCAATGATCATGCGAGTATAGGAAAAGCTGCAAATCTAGCTGCAAAGAAAGCAGGAATCCCCTCAATAGTTCTATTGTTAATGAACCTAACTGACTCAAGAGATCTCAGTTCGATAAAAAAACTTTTTATGATAAAAAAAATTGTAAAGGCAATTAATATTCATATCAAGAATTATTTTTATCTCATAATAACATTCATGAGTTTAGGAGAATGGATAAAGCTTTTTACATTTCCTATAAAAGATATAGCGAAATATATCACAAGATATGATTTAAGAGGTACTGGAAATCCTGATAAAATTTTAGTGAATGGGGAAGTAAACAGAATTCTCCTAAGTAAATCACACAAAGGCATTTCTGAAAAAATCAAAGTCGTGGGGGATCCTAGATATGATAGGATCATAAAAGAATCAAAAAAGTTATCAAATACAATATCAAATATAATTTTAATTGCAACCAGTTCGTGTGTTGAGCATGGTATCTGGTCTCCTAGACAAAGAAAAAGGTATATCTCTCAGCTTTTAAAAGGACTTAAATCCTTTAAAGGTGAATATGAGATAATATTTCGTATTCATCCTTCTGAAAGTCCCTTGGATTACCAAAAATTACTCATGGAAAATAATGCACAATCTTGGACTAGAATTGAATCCACTATCCCAACTAAAGTTTTAATCCCTAATGCTGGAGTCGTAATTTCTTATTTTTCCACCATTGTTTTTGAAGTCATGCTTCTCAAAAAGGCATTGGTGCTTTTCAACCCTTTTAAAGAAGTCACAGTCATGCCAATTCTTCAAGAACCTTCTATTCCCCAAGCAAATAATCCTCATGATTTGGAAAAAATGGTCAAAGCATTAATTAATAAAACACAATACTATGATAAAATACTACAAAAATATATTCATTCAGTAGATGGAAGATCCAGTGAACGTATAATTAATGAAATAAAAACCTCAATAACTAATTCCCGCTAAGGAACACAATGAATAACTATATCATGGTAGTTTATATGGATTCTAATTATAAAAATAAGAATTTAATATTTAATATCGGTTCTTTATCGTCAGGTAGAATTTTTCTGCTTGCTAGTGGTGCAATATTCTGGTTATTGGCTGCAAATCTTTTTTATGACCATGAAGTAGGGATAGGGGCCGCTTTAATTGCTACTACAGTTTTAGCATCTTCATTATCAAATTTAGGAATAAATTTTTGGGTAACACAATATTTCGAAGAGAACGAAATCGTGCTGTCTTCTTATTTATTGGTTATTTTTATCTTCATTTTTATTACATCAATATTTATCAATATTATCCTTTTCTTAATTTCAAATCTCTTTATACCAGAACTCAATAGAATCGTTTCTAATAATCCTTTTCTAGGTGTCATTCTTATTATAGGTACATTTTCAAATACTGTAATCTTTATTCTAGAAACTATTGAGATCAGATTAGAACACGGGAAAATTGTGCTAGTACAGAATATTATATGGGGAACCTTGAGAGTTTTATTCTTATTTTTTTTGAGAGACGCTAATGGAATTGGTTTGTACCTCGCGTGGTTAAGTTCATTAATTATTTCTGGTACGGTTTTTTCTAATCATATTATTTCATTATTCAAAAAAAATTTGCTATTTCCACCAAAGAATCAAATCTCATTTTCATTAAAACAATATTTAATTGCACAGATCAACAGTGTACCAGTATATTCTTTGCCATTACTAGTTTTTGCTAAATTTGGTTCCTCTTTCACAGGAAAGTTTCAAATTATTTATAATCTTGCTAGTTTGTTCATGATCATTTCAATGCCACTTACTAGACTTGCTTATGTCCAATATGTAAAGTTCAAGTATGAATTCGAAAGGGGAATACAATCCTTCTTTACTTTCCTCATACTAAATTTAGGATTCGGTATTATTTTTCTTTTCATCAACCTGATATTTTCTAAACAAATATTAAGTATATACAATATTCCATCTGAGTCTAATCTAGAGAATATTATTCTTCTTGGTTTATCAATGTATATAATACTCTCATCATCAACTTTATTAACTTCTAACCTTATTCGAACTTGGGAAAAGAATCTAGTAGTATTAATTATCTCTTTAATGAAACTTATATTGGTTTACTCATTGTTTTTATTTTTTACAACATTTTTCGCTCATTTAGGAATAATTTTAGCAATGGTTATAGAAGAAGTAACGATTTTTGTTTTTTGTTTAATTTTTACAATGAAAAGCATCTTTTGGAAAAAGGATTCAGTAGATCGAAATTCAGTAGGAGTTAGATAGTTATTTCTTAATTGTTCTTGAGAGATAATTTTTCTCGAAGAAATTATTGTTAACCTTTTCCTCTAAACCTTAAAAAAGGATGTTTTCTACAATCTGTTAAAATTCTTTACATAATTAATTTGTTTTTTATTTTGTATGAATATTTTTTATCAAAATAATCATTTATATAGTGGTTTTATTTGATTCTTTCAAAAAGAAGAAATCCTAATTGAACAAAAATAAACATTTAAAAATTCTTCATTAATAGCCATCCTCATATCTCTCGAAGATAAGTTATCTAATTATCTAAGTTTTTGGAGAGATTAAAATAGTGTTGTTATCGGTTTTAATACCTGTGTTTAATGAGGAAGATACAATCTTAGAAGTAATAGACCTCCTTTATCGCACTCAATTTCAAATTCCATTTGAGGTAATTGTTATAAATGATGGTAGTACTGACAAAACAGCAAAATTACTACAAAAAAGGGAAAATCAACTTCAAAATCTTAAAATAATGACACATGAGAAAAATTTGGGAAAATCAGCAGCTATAAAAACAGCAATTTCATATTCATCAGGAGAGATTATTATTATTCAAGATGCAGACATGGAATATGATCCAAGAGAAATCCCAAAATTAATTCAACCTATTATTGATGATAAAGCTGATGTTGTTTATGGAAGTCGATTTCTTGGAAAAATTGATGGTATGAAATCTTTACATCGTTTCGGGAACATTTTTTTATCAAAAATGACAAAACTCCTCTTAAGCTTGAATACAACAGATATGGAAACTGGATATAAAGTATTGACACGAGAAGTGATCCGAGATTTCAAGTTTAAAGGATCTGGTTTTTTGATGGAAATAGATATTTCAGCTCATATTGCTCAAAGGAATTATCGATTTGTTGAGCTACCGATTAATTTTCACCCCCGAAAATATGGAAAAAAGAAGATAAGTATGTTAGATGGAATAAAAGCGTTCTATTGGATTATTAATTACTCCTTTAAAAAAATGAATTAAAAAGGAATTCTTTACTACATACTATTGAACATTTTAAAGACAAAATGCATTATTAGAATAACCTAGATGCATTTTTCCTGAATAGAACTCCCACCTGATGAACCTTGGGTTATTATTATCGAAAATTATAGTATTTTTAGTAAGAAATCATAGAAAGCTCTGTCTTATCTATCCTTCTAATTTCATTAATTTGGGTTCTTTTAATTAAAATAGAAGAAACCTTATTTAAGTCTAAATCATATATATAGATCCAACCATCAGTCGTATCTCTTAGGGTTTTGTCATATTGGATTTCAGACGACCCAAAAATGTAAAAATCATCCGCTACGGAAAGGCCACGAGTAAAACCATTCAAAAATAGTACATTTTCACCATTGATTTGTATAGCTTTCTCCAGTGATGCGCATAAAATTTCATTATTCTTGTTCCTATAATAATTATGGCAATTTGATCCTTTAATTTTTAGGATTTTTTTATCTTTAAAACTTAAGTCTGTAATAAATAACTCACTCTTCCTCTTTGTTTTGTACGTTTCATTATGAGCTAATAATATAAATCTGTCTTTGTACTTAAAAATTGAATTGAAGTGATTGTAGTTAGTTGATTTCCTACCTCTCTTTAATTTTCCATTGGGATAAACAGACATCAAAGGATATCTCCAAAATCGATTTCGATGGTCAGAAAACGTATTATAGATTAATATAGAATTTTTGTACGTATTTATAACAGCTAGTTTGTTTTTTTTTATAAAGTCAATTTGGTGAATTCCTCTATTTAAACCCCATAAATATGTATATACTTCTTCAATTTGATTATTAACTATCTTGAATGATACAATTTTCCCACGCAAACCAGTTTTGTGGAAAGCAAACCAATTATTGTTTTTATTCTTTGTAATTCCATAAAATCCTTTGTGTTGTAATAGTTGAGTTATTTTCCCATTATGATATAGGAGTAAACCTTGTTTGCTTGTTCCGATTAAAAAAGATATATTGGGGATTTCCCCTCTTATCTCAAAATGTCTGAATTCTCGGTTTCTCAAAGAAGTTTGCTGAATGTTTTCGAAAAATCCAATAATTAAATCAAGATAGAATTTCTCGAAATAAGAATCAGCAAATTCTGCAAAATATTTCTTTAATACTGATATTATGAATTGAAAATTTTTTCTTAGTATCTTCTTCATTAATGCACTTCTCTGAATGTTTATTAAAATTGTCTTTTAGAGTTAAAGTCTAATTATTTTCATGACACAACCTATTAAAGTTAAAATGGTATTGAAAGAAACGTTTACTTACAAATTGAAACTAGTTTCGTTCTATCAATTTTAGTCCAGTAGTACAATCTCTGTTTATATCAGTTTTAATAACAATTTATTAAAAGATTTAGCTGTAATATCTATCGCGTACCTCTCCTCTATCATTTGCCTAAATTTTTGTCCCATTACCTTTCTTCTTCTTGGATCTTCAAGTTTAATGAATTTCTCAATCATTTCGTCTGGATCTGAAAACAAATACCCAGTTTTATTTTCTTTAACAACCTCATGATGACTAGTTTCATTACTAGCTAAAACTGGGAGTCCAGAACTGCCTGCTTCAAGTAAAACTTTAGGCATTCCCTCAAAAACAGATGGAAAGAAAAAAATATCACTAATTAAATAGACTTTCTTAATTAAATTAGGTGACAAAGGAGGAAAAACTTTCAAATTTGAGAAGGATTGAGATAATTTTTGGAGTTCTTCTCTATATGCTCCTTTTCCAAAACAATAGAATCTGTGCTGAGGAAATTCTTCAGCTAGGTGTTTTATAAGAATTGGTTGCTTCCTTATCTGAAAGCTACCAATATATGTAACAATGAGGGATTTTCGATCATTCAATTGCTTAAAACGATTTTGTGGATTAAAATAATTAATATCGACACCTTCAGGCAAATAATAGCAATCTCTGTCATAGAATTCCTTTACTTTGCATACAATTCTATTACTGTTCCCTGTTATAATATCAGCATTATTTATAAGAAATTTCTCGGTTTTATAGTTTGTTAACGCCATCTTCTTTGAAAAAATTGGATCTCCAGCCCAATTCGCTTTTATTGAAATCTGTTCAGCACTTTCACCAATAGCATCTCGAATAGGATCATTTAATAGACTAAAAATATGTTTTGCTTTCCTATTTCTATTCTTGAGAGCTCTATATAATTCTATGATATATGATTCTTTTATTGTATTAATTATGTCAAATTTTGCAAATAAACTGGAAATAATTAAGTTTTTTACAAAGTTAGCTTTATCTTTAATTGATTTATTGAACTTTAATTGATCCATTGCTAGGTTTTTTGAACTTGCAATTGGTTTTACAGGATTTGAAATAGAAAAAAATGAAAATCTATCATTTCTGGTTAAAAACTGAGCAACTTTTCTCCTGTCTCTATCAATAGGCCTGATTCCATTATATCCATCAAAACAAACAGTGATAAAAATACGAATTCTTCTAGATCGCACAAATTTTACATCCGTGTTGTTGTATATCATATATTCTTTTACATTGATTGAATTTATAAGATCTAGTTTTGATTCCCATTCTCCAAGAAAGTCTTATGTTGAGATTAACACTATGTTCTTCATATGCAGAACTAAGGCACTTTAGATAACAGATAAGGTATTTTTTTTTTGACTAAAAACACTTTGCTTTCAAACTTTCTGGTTATTCAACAAAGTCCTTTATTAGGAATAGGAAAAATCAATGTTAGATTTAGCAAATAAAGATAGAAATTCATTCTTAATTTGATTTCCTTGAATTTAAAACAAATAAATGCTAATTCTTTTTAGTTCCCAAAATAATGGAAAATATTGGAGGATCTTAACAGAAAAACGGGAGCCAGTATAATAAAAGTGCAAGAAGCCATTTTCAAAATATAAATTACTAATAATCGCTTTGGAGAATTTTTAAATAGACTTTAGACTGGATATTCTGAATCTAAATCTGATTTTCCGCTTCAAGAAGACGAATAACCCAAGTCCGACAATTCGCACAGAAAGAAAGCATGTTATGCCTGCTCTGGTCGCTATAGATGAAGATGGAGATGAAGATGAATTCACAAACAATTTCAGGCTATCTATTGTTTTATGGCCCCCTTCATCTGAGAGGTAAATTGTTAGATTATAATCCCCTACTTCCAACAGCCCTAAATTGACAGTTAGATTACTTGAGAGCCAAAATTTGTCGAAAGTGTGTATTCCTGTTTTAATTTGCAATCCATTCAGATAGAGGGCATAGGATCCATTTATCTTTTTTTTTGCCCGAAAGTTATACCAAGTTTGCCATTTTATAACCACGTTACTTCCCTCTAGAGTGAAAAGATCTGATGGACTGCTTAGAATTGGTGAAGAACAGAATCGCTCACATTTGTAAATACCATAGGAGTACAATTCCGTGTGGGGATAATTCATTTCCCATACAATATTGCCTGTATCATTAATTTCCACCAAGCGTGCTCCAATTGATGAATCTATATGTTTTGGAGTTCCAAAAGTTCCTAATCTATTTTGATTTGGTAATAAATCAGCATCACCCCAAAACCCGCTATAATATTCTTCAGATCCCAACCAGAACCATGACTCATTAGCGGTCATAGTTTCTCTATCGATTACAATTTCAAGTATTCTGGATCTAAAATTTTCAGAATTAGTTTGATTATGTATATCATTATCAAATAAAATGAAACAATTCTTGTTAATTTTTTCGACCGCATGGCTGTGATACCACAAACAATGTTTCTTATTTCCATTTTTATCGAACAAAGTATAATTACCATATTCTCCAATACCCCAAACTATTTGTTTAGTTTTATGGTTAATTTCGTAAAAGGTATTTGTTGTTTTAGAATTGTAATATAATAAATCTTCTTCTGCATCAAAAAAAATTGAGTTTGAATGTGTTATATCAGGAATTCCTTTGGGTAATAAGTCCTGAAAAGGACACCATTGATCATAAAAGATAAATGTAGTATTTAATGACCAAACCAAAGACCCACTTAAGTTATATTCCATTATTCTATCATATCCATATTCTGTTCCATTATACTCAAGAATTTCAAATGCAAAGGTAAAAATTGTCTTGTTAATTGGATTATACTCAAGTTCATGATGACCATAGAAATCCAATTCTAACGTTTTATTTGTTTCAAGATTCCATAACGTTGCATTAGGACTTCCATATAGAATCGTTGTGGAATTGATAAATTCTGCAGAATTATAACTTAGACCAAAAGATATACTAATATTTCTCCTCAATATGATTTTACCATTCATGTCAGTAATAATAAGGAACCTGTCTAAAATCTTGGTAGCTTCTTTGTTTCGTTTCTCTAAAACAAATAAATTATACCCATTGAATGAGTTTCCGAGATGTGTGATATTAGCAATATCTGCTTCTAAATCAGATTTAGGATTTAGAACATTGAAATTGTCATTATTAAAAGCTTGATCGTGATTTTTTTCTAGAATTGTGAACTTGACATACTCTATATTTATCATTAGAGGAATAATAAAAATCAATGAAATTATTACAGATTGTAAAAGGTTGGTATTAGTTGTATTTTTGGTTTGCATCTTACGAAAAGAAAAATTAGTCTCAATATTTTAAAAGTTATCATTTCCAGAAATAATTGTTAAAATGTAAGAGATTTAAAAGTTCTTTTAAAAGTCTATACTCTCAATAGACTAGAACTATGAGTATTTCATGAAACAAAGCTGGATTTATTGACTCAAGTTTTCTCAGCTGTTCCTCTATTTTGTTGATGACAAATCAACCTTTTTTTATTTCTGACTAATTATAGAATATTCTAAGAATAAAGAACAAAAATTATTATTGAAGAATATTAATGGCAAAATTTTGGGGGTTCCGTTTGGATATTAGCAGTCATTCCAACTCGTGGAGGTTCAGATTATCACTTGTGGTATGCTCCTCTCACCTGAAAGGGATCTAATAAGATTCTATTCCCCTGTTTCTAATTATCCTAAGTCAAAAGTAAGGTTAACTTGGTACTAAACCTGATTAAAAAAACATAAGAAAATTTAAGATTATTGCAACTCAGTAATATTCACTTTGAAATGGTAGTTAATTTCTTTTAAATTTGTAAGAGCAGTTGCTATTTCAAACGCATATTCTAATTTATTTTTCATAAAAATCCATTCGTAACCACCCATAATTCTTAAATCAGGTTTTGTGATAATTACAAGAGTAAAATTTTTCTCTAAACAATATTCTATTAGAATACTTACAGTTTTGTTCCAAAAAGCATTTGAAGACCACTGAGATGTGAAATTGGAGGAATATGCATGAAATTGTATAAGATCAGGATCAAATTCTTCAATATAGGTTATATTGAAACCTTTATGAGCAATATGCTCATCATTTAAACCAATTACGTCCAGGCTAATCCAATTTGAATGAAATGGGATTTGACCTGCTTCTGTGACTGCAATTTTGTATCCAAGGTGAGCAAAGGGACTCAAAGCTTTCCCAAAAGAGCTTCTTTCATCGATCAATCCCTCATTATCGAAATTTATAGCTTCTGAATACGATGCAAAAAACATTCCTGCAATTACTAGAATTAACCAAATTGTTTGTATTAACGGAATATAAGTCCTAATGCCTTTTTTTTCCATTTTATGAAAAATAAATATGCATTCTCTAATTTTAGTAGATATATTTTCAGATATTAAATAATTTAAAGCCTTTACAAAAGTGATTAAAAGAATAGGTACAATTACAAATTGGAAACGATGTTCTACATTTTGCATCGGGACTATAAAAAGATATCCTATTAAATATAGTCCCGTAGGAAGTAATAATAACACTTCATGAAGGAATGTTTCAGTTTTTTGAAGAACAAGCCAAATTCCAATGGTAACAACAATAATTAGAGGAATTCCAGAAAATAAAAAATCCTTATAGACCCAAACAGTTCCCCAAGGTGAAAATAAAGTATTAAAAACGCTATCTAGACTAGTGAGTTTGACATACAAGGTATTAGGAAACAAATATCCAAAATATGATATCTGAAGAATATGAAAAAGTATGATTGGTATAATTAAAACAAAAGAGCTAAGAATTGCAAAATTTTTAACTCTCAGATCAGAATTCAATATTATAACAATCATTAGAGAAAAGAGACTGATCATAATCCCCTCTGGACGAGCTAAAACCAAAAGAAGATTTGCTGTTAAAAAAGCAATTTGATATAATATTTTCTGTTTATTTTTAGAGACCATCAATACCAATAAAGAAAATTGCACAGTTAAAATTGTAGTGAAAAAAATACAGTCAAATCCAAGTTTAGCAAGGATATACGCACGACTGAGTGAAAACAGTGCAACTGAAAACAAGGCATAACTTTGGTGAAGGTTTAAAATCTTTTTAATTGTTAAATAGATTGTAATGCTTGTTAAAACTAATAAAACAAAATTTAAAGCAAGAGTCAAACTTAAAATGTCAATAGAACTGAATTTAAGGATAAATGCAAGAAGTATTGTCCAAAGAAAGGATGTTGATCCAAACACTTCATCTCCTCCTGGGTTCCAAACGTAACCAAGACCAGAAGCTAGATTCTTCACATAACGAAAAGCTATAAAGGCATCTTCAGCCATAATAACTTTCTTGGTGGACCAAAAAATTATTATTGGAGTTATAACTGCTGAGAAAAGAAAGATATCAACTAATCGCATCAATGCTTTTGTCTTATCGCTAATCAGAGATTTCATTATCCTTTCAAAACCGAGATTGTATTATAAACTAAAGTAGCAAATTTATTCATCTTCAAGATTAAAAGATATTGTATTAGAATGTTAAACTTTGATAAAATCAACCATTTTTATTTTTTGACTTATTATAAAATATCTTAAGAATATCCTATTTATTGTAAGATCTGTTACTGAAGAAACTTATGTCGATAAAAAAAATCTTTAGGTGTTTCGTTTGAATATATTAGCAGTCATTCCAGCTCGTGGAGATTCAAAAAGAATTATTAATAAGAACATTAGAATATTAAGAGGTAATCCTCTGATATTTTATAGTATACAAACGGCAATAAGATCGCAATACATCAATGATACTGTAGTCACATCCGATAATGAAGAAATTCTTTCTTATGTGAGTAGATTTCATGTATATAAACGAAAACGTCCTTTGGAATTAGCTGCAGATGATATAACTTTAGATCCAGTTGTAAAAGATGCTTTAGACTATATGAATGAAAAAACTGGTAAAAAATATGACATTGTAATAACCCTTCAACCAACGTCCCCACTACTAAAGACAACTACTCTAGATGAAGCTCTGAAAGTCTTTCTTAGCAAAAATTTTGATACTATAATTTCAGTTTATGATGCTACCCATTTAATGTGGAGAATCAAAAACGGAGATTGTCTTCCTGATTATGAAAAACGTTTAAATCGGCAATGGTTACCAAAAAAATTTAAAGAAACTGGAGCTTTTATTATTACAAGAGCCAATTTTGTAACAAATAATTCTCGATTTGGTCCCCAACTTTCTACATTTGTGATAAAGCAGGATGAATCCATTGACATCGATTCACCAATTGACTTTCTTTTATGCGAGAAAATCCTGTCAATTGTGAGAATTGGTTTTGTAGTTATTGGAGATTTTTTATCGGGATTTGGGCATGTTTATAGATGCCTAACATTAGCAAATTCATTAATTGGTTACGATATAATATTTTTTGCCTTAGATTGTAACCAAAATGCTATTGATTTAATACAAAATAATGGATATAAGGTAGTAAAGACAGAAAACTCAAATTTACTAGAAAATATCACGAAAAACAAACCTGATATAATAGTTAATGATATATTAGATACAGAGGTCGATTTTATCAAAAAACTTAGAGATTTAGAATTATTTGTCGTGAATTTCGAAGATTTAGGAGCTGGAGCTGAAAAAACGCATTTAACGTTCAACGCTTTGTATGAAAAGACACACGTTTCTTCAAATCATCGTTTTGGAAGTTCTTATGTCTGTTTGGCTGAACAATTCCTATTCTCAGAACCTATCGAGTTTTCTATAGAGCCAAAAACACTACTAGTTACATTTGGAGGAGTAGATCTAAATAACCTCACTTGTCTCGTACTAAGATCCTTAAAGAGGATTTTGAATGAAACTTCTTTGAAGAGGGTCATAATAATTCTGGGAATGGGTTTCAAACACCATAAAAGACTTCAAGAAGAAATGAATAATATTTCCAATATAGTAAAAGAGAAAATAGTAATATTAAATAGCGTCGATAAAATGGCTACTATCATGAAGACAAGTGATCTTGCAATCACATCAAACGGAAGGACAATATATGAACTGAGCTCACTAGGAATTCCAACAATAAGTATATCACAAAATGATCGTGAAACACTACATTTATTTTCAAGATACTATAAAGGAGTGGAATATTTAGGAATAGCATGCAATGTAGATTCTGAATTACTAGCTTCAACTGTTATTGATATTTGTACGAATGATAAATTAAGAAAATCAATGCATAAGTGCCAATTAAAGGAATCAGAAAACATTAAAAAAGGAATACAAAGGGTTAAGGAAGAGATTTTAAGTTCTTATTGGAAATGGAAAGATTCAATTAAGAGTTAATTCTTTCCGTAAAGCTAAAAAAACTTCTAAAGAATTGATAGTTTGTATTCCTAACATTTAAGGTGTTTTCAATAAATCAAGTTATTAAACAGAAGCTATAGAGAATTATAGTCGGTTAAGTCGATTTTTTACTTCTATAAGGAATTTCCATTTGTACAAAAGTAATTGGAGAACTATGAATGAAAATCGGAATGAGAAAAATAGGATCGGATCACCTTCCATTTGTTGTCGCAGAGATTGGAGTTAATTATGATAATAGTATGGTAATGGCAGAGGAAATGATTGCTGCTGCAAAACGTGCTGGAGCTGATGCTGTAAAATTTCAAACTTATACGGCTAAAAAAATAGTCGCTTATAATTCTCCAAAATATTGGAAGGATGATCGTCCAGAAGAAACTCAATTTGATTTTTTTTTACGTTCAAACAAGTTTTATCTCGAAGAGGCAAAAGAACTCGCAAAACTATGCGACAAAAATGAAATAATTTTCATGTCAACACCTTTTGACCTTGATAGCGTTTCATTCTTAGATTCGATTGATGTCCCAGCATTTAAAATTTCTTCTTCAGATCTAACAAATTTTCCTTTAATACGAAAGGTAGCTAAAATTGGAAAACCAATTTTTTTATCAACTGGAGCTGCAACAATAGGGGAAATTGAGGCTGCCACACAAATCATTGAAAATGAGAGTAATAAACAAATTGTACTGCTACATTGTGTACTTGCTTATCCAACTCTCCCTCAAGATGCAAATCTAAAAATGATTCTCAATTTGAAGAAAGTCTTTCCTGATTATGAAATTGGTTGGTCAGATCATGTGATACCCAATGAATCACTAACCATACCAACTGTTGCAGTTGCACTAGGGGCGACTGTAATTGAAAAACATTTTACTATTGATCGCAATCGTCAAGGTAATGACCACTTCCATTCTGTTGACGAATTATTAATGAAAACATTAGTTGAAAATGTCCGATTAACTTGGCAAGCGCTTGGAGAATACACGAAACGGCCATTAGAGGCTGAATTACCTGCTAGAAAATATGCACGCAGATCAATAGCTGCATATCAAGAAATAAAGAGGGGTGATAAATTCACAGAAGAAAATCTTACTCTTCTTAGACCAGGTACTGGTATTGAACCTATATTTTTACAGAAAATTATTGGATTAACAGCAAAAAATGACATAAAAGCTGGATATTTACTCGAATGGGATGATTTGTTAAAATAAAGTTTCATTAATTCTGGTTTTCTTTTCTTTGAGGAAATAATGGAACTAAACCTGAATGATATCAGATTACAGGTTTTTTGTTAAGAATTGAAATTAGAAAATAGTTAAAATTATACACTATAAACGACATCCATTCATGACCAATGACTCTCATTTCCACGAAGGGAACTGGTTCTATGCAGGTTATTGAACGAGGTATCGATAAAATTATAAAAAACATACAGGATATTCAGATTTCATCAAAGATTCAATCTATACTAATAACTGGAGGAGCAGGATTCTTGGGGTCATGGATCACAGATGTTTTTATAAAATTAGGGTTTAAAGTAACTATTATCGATAATTTGGCAAGTGGATTAGAAGAAAATGTTAGTCATCTTAATAAAAACGAAAAATTTCAATTCCTTCACCACGATGTTTCAAATCCAGTACAATTGAACGAAAAAGCTGATTACATTTTCCATATGGCTAGTAGAGCATCACCCTTTGAATTTAAACAGTTTCCGATTGATATCCTAAAAGCAAATACGCTAGGTATACTAAATGCTTTGGAACTGGCTATAGAATGGGAGTCACAATTCCTTTATACCTCAACAAGCGAGATTTATGGAAATCCAAACCCTGAGTACATTCCTACTCCTGAGACTTATTTCGGTAATGTTAATCCAATAGGACCACGATCCTGTTATGATGAAGCAAAAAGAACTGGAGAGGCTTTTTTAATGGCTTATATGTTAGAACATGATCTTGACGCGAGAATTGTTAGAATTTTCAATACATATGGGCCCAGAATGCGGTCAGGAAATCTCTATGGAAGAGTAATCCCCAATTTCATTGAACAGTGTCTAAAAAATCACCCATTATCAGTCTTTGGAGATGGAACTCAAACACGATCTTTTGCTTATGTTACGGATACTGTAGAAGGAATTTTAAGAGCAGCATTTCTTCCTGAAACTAAAGGAGAAGTATTTAACATTGGAAATACGAAAGAAATATCCATTATTAACCTTGGTAAATTAATCATGAAGATTATTGGTAAAAATAATGGAATTGAGTATGGCCCACTTCCTTTTGATGATCCAATCCGTCGGTCACCTGATATATCGAAGGCAAAAAGAATATTAAAGTGGAACCCAAAGATTGACATTGAAGAGGGATTAAGAGAATTTATCGAATGGTTTATTGTTGAGAATTCATTGTAAATTCTATTTAATATCAAATTTTTTCTTTTTCATTTTAGTTCCTTTGTTTTATCTCCTGTCTATTGACTTCACCTTTATTGGTCTGTTATAATATGATCTGAACACCATCAATATAGATTAAGCTTTATCAATAAGTTTGGGAATATAACTAGACTAATTTATTTGAAAGTACTATTTGGTAAGACTGTGTATGATGGAGATGAGATAAATAGTTCAGATGGAAAATATTTCAACGAAAATTGTCTCTGAAATAGGATTCTAGGTGGGTTGTATGAACAAGCTCAGAGTTGCTATACATGGAACTGGATACATTGGTTTAATTAGTGGATGTTGTTTCGCGATCAAAGGCTTCACAGCTATTAATTCGACATTTAATACAGAAAAATGTAACAAAATTAATAGCGGGGAGTCTCCTTTCTATGAAAAAGGATTTTCGGAGCTTCTCAAAAAAGCTGTTAGTTCTGGAAACTTCAAATGTGTCGTTGGACGAGAAGAAGCGGTAATGAAATCGGACATTAGTATGATTGCTGTCGGTACGCCAATGAGAAAAGATAAGAGTGTTGATTTACAATTCATTGAACAAACTGCAAGACACCTTGGTCAAGCCATAAAGAAAAAGAATGAGTATCATCTTGTTGTCGTCCGTTCGACAGTGGTTCCAGGAACCACCCGAAACTTAATAGGTAAATTAATTGAAGAAGAATCTGATAAAAAAATGGGGGATAATTTTGGATTGTGTGTGCAGCCTGAATTTTTAGCAGAAGGACGATCTATTCTGGATACTTTGAAACCTGATAGAATTGTTATTGGTGAATTAGATAAGCGATCAGGAGATTTACTCCAACATTTATATGAAGATTTTTATGGTGACCACTTGGAGACCTGTCCTATTGTTCGTATGAATATAGAGAGTGCAGAGCTTGTTAAATATGGAAATAACTGCCTTCTCGCAACAAAAATCTCCTATGCGAATGAATTGTCCAGAATTGCAGAGTTAGTTCCAGGGGTGGATGTTGTTGAGGTTATGAAAGGAGTTGGGCTTGATTATCGCATAACACATGAATTCCTGAATGCTGGTGTTGGTTTTGGTGGATCGTGTTTTCCAAAGGACGTGAATGCCATCATAGCGTTTGCTAAATCTCATGGCTATAATCCACGATTGTTCCCTGCAGTATTGGAAATCAATGATGATCAAGCATTACACACGATTGAATTACTAGAAGAAGAGATCCCAAATTTAACAGAGAAGCGTATTGCTCTTCTTGGTTTATCTTTTAAACCTGATACTGATGATATGAGATATGCACCTTCTATTCGTATTGCTCAACATCTACTCGAGCGGGGAGCGACAGTTATCGGTTATGATCCAGTTGCAGAAGAAGCAGCTGAAAAAGTTTTAGGCTCTTCAATACTATATGCAGAAAAAGTTCAAGATGCTCTTGATAATGCTGATGCCGCAATTGTAGTGACTGAGTGGGACAACATTGCCTCATTAGATCCTCAAGTTTTCAGAAAATATATGAAAAATCCCATTATTATTGATGGCCGCAGGATCTATGATCCCAAAATTTACAAAGACCATGTAAACCTTCGTTGTATTGGTTGGAAAGATAGGACTTAATGTTGATCTTTTTATATTAGTTAAGATTTCGTATTCAATTCTTAATAAATATTATAGTTTGGATCCTTTATGCCCCAAAAAACTCGAATTACGATTACGATAGATCCAGACATCGTTAAACAAATTGACGCCGAGATTGATGGAATCCTGATACGTTCTCGTAGTGAAGCAATTGAGAAATTTGTTAAACAATATTTAGGCCAACAGAGAATCGCTGTGATACTGGTTGGGGGAAATCCAAACTCATTACGTATTTCAGAATCTGGAGATTATAGACCTTTACTCCCCATTAATGATAAGACACTTATTGAATTCATTATTGACAAAATATTTGCTGCAGGTTTTCAAAGAATTATTATAATTGGCCACTCCAGGTTAATTAAAGCTATTTACTCTGTTCTCGAGCCAAATAAATCGATTTTAGAATCCTTGGAGTTTATTGAAGAATCAAGAGCCTTGGGAACAGCAAAAACGTTAGAGCTGGCGCGGGGATTAATTAGAAATGATTTTCTTATTGTTCCGTGTGACACTTATTTTGATTTTAATCTTCAAGACCTATACAATTTTCATATCCGGCAGGACACCCTAGCTACCTTTGCAATCTACAGTCGTACCTCCTTTGATAGCAAATTTAAGGGTGTTGTAGAGATGGATGGCTTTCGAATTATTTCTCATGAGGAAAGACCAAAAGAACCTAAAAGTCACTTAATTAAGACTATGATTGGAGTTATGTCACCACAAATTTTTGAATATATTCCTCCTGGACCAGTGGAATGGAGAATCGAGACTGATCTACTTGACAAGCTGATTGATCAGAAAAAAGCACTTGGTTATCCGGTGGCGGGAGAATGGTTTAATATTCATAACCAGCAAGATTTAGTATTGTTAAAATCATATTTGGGATATTAATGAATATGGTAGCAATTTTATTCTTTTAAGATATCTCAAAATTATACCTACATTCTTACAATATAATTCATTCCGACCATATTATCATAAATTGGGAAAAAAATTATGGTTATTAAAACAACACTCAAGAATTTGTATAAAATTAAAAAAATTACCTATATTAGGTCTTCTTATACAGTATTATTAATCAACATAATGTCAAATGTGTTTGCAGTTTTATTTAATTTAATCGTCTCTAATTATATAATGCAAGAAACTGTAGGAGCATATTTTTATCTTTATTCAATCATCATTATCTTATCCCAAATAAATAGACTGGGTGTTGACAACATCGTTTTAAGACGTACTTCTGGTGATGATTTAAGCCATGATTCAATGAATAATGTTTTAATTAGCAGTTTTACTTTGATCACTATCACTACCGTGATTATCTTAGCTTTTTTGAAATTTTTCCAAAATCACATACCTGCAGATGTGATACTGGTTGCTTTCAATCGAGAAGTGTTTGATTGGCTATTACTATTTATTTTTCTACATTCAATAAGAATAGTTTTATCTGAGGCCTTGAGAGGTCAAAGGTTAAATTTATCTTCACTTTTTATCAATAATTTTGGATACATCTCCATAATGTCGTTAATTATCCTTCCTCTGTATGAGCAGTATTCATCAATTGGAATACTCTATTCTATTTTGATTTCTAATCTCACCCTTTTGTTATTTGGAACTTACAAATGGTTTTCTAATATAAAATTTTCTTTTGGAGGCTTGAAATTCGATTTAAGGGAGTTAATCAGATCTAGTATCCCTTTTTTACTTAGTACCTTAGCATTTAATCTCATTACTTCAATTGATATCATTCTATTAGGGTATTTTCAAAGTAGTAATGAAGTAGCAATATATTCAATATCATTGAATATCGCATCATTAAGTAATTTCTTTTTAACGGCACAAAATTTCATTATAGCCTCATATATTGCAGAATATTATCGAAAAAGTGATTATGAAACCTTAGAAAAATTTTTACGGCTTATCACTACTTTTTCGTTTATTTTGTCCCTACCAATATTTCTTTTATTTCTAACCTTTCCTGAGAGCATTATAGCTTTCTTTGGTGAAAGCTATTCTTATGGAAGCAGTTTAATCCGCATTTTTTCTCTGGGTTTCCTTGTAAATGTTTTCTCAGGCTCAATTGGATTCTTATTGGCTATGACAAATTATGAAAAGGCAATACGTAACATATCATTGATTGTATTACTCATTACTTTTGTTAAAAGTTATATCTTTATCGCCTATTTTGGAGTAATTGGTGCTGTGATATCCTACAGTATTTCTATCGTATTATTAAATATAATTCCGGTAACTTACGCGAAAGTACGATTAAATATAATTACAGTCCCCTTTTTCTCTTTTAAAGACTTTAATAGTGCTATAAAAGCTGCATTCGAAGGAACTGAAAAGAATGAGGAATAGATCAGAACTTCAACTTAAACAGCTATATTGGGAATTTAAAATTAAATCAATCAAACGTAGAAATATTTTTCTTAGAAAAAACCATAAATATCCATCATTCATGATAATTGGGGAGGAAAAATGTGGGACAACGAGCTTGTATACTAATTTGACAATGCATCCAGAAATTTCAAAACCTGTGGAAAAAGAGCCTTACTATTTTGATCGTAAGATTGAAAAAATGTCTTTTCTAGAATATAAATATAATTTCCCAAGTTTGGGTAATCAACTATCATTTGATTCGACACCAACTTATTTCTTTTCTGAGAGAGCGCCCCAAAATATTAAAAAAACCTTTTCTAATATGAAATTTATCGTATTATTGCGTAACCCAGTAGAAAGAACTATTTCTCATTATTATCATAATAAAAGATGGCAACCATGGATGGAAACCTATCCGATTGACATAGCTATTAAGTTAGAAACTAAAAGGATAGAATATATTAAAAAAATTACTGAATTCCCAGAAAGAGAATTACTTACAAGTTTTTATAGCTATATAGGCAAATCTAACTATGAAGCTTCCATTAATAAATGGTTACATTATTTCACTCCGGATAATTTTCTATTTGTATGTAGTGAAGACTTGTTTACTAATCCAACGGAAGCAATGAAGAAGGTTTTTGACTTTCTTGGTGTGCGTATAATAAATCTCCCGTTTAATGCCATGAATATTGCGACAACTCAAAAATTGGTAAATGAAAGAGAAAGAGAATTCATTGAGGCTAAAGTTCAGAAACTAAATAGAGATCTAGAAAAATTTACAGGGTTTTCTGTAAACTCTTGAATGTCAAGTTAACGATGGATTAAGATAAAAATTAGCTAGATTCAGAAAAATCAGTGCAATAAATATGGAATCCCTCTGATTTTTTTGAAAACGAGAATTTAACAGAAAATATATCATTATGGAAATCATAAAGAAGTAACTAAAATCAATAATACGTCTTTCCAAATTGAAAATTGAACCAACCATGACCTCATTTATTCTGGATAAGAAAAAACTTAGTATGAACAGCGGAATACTTAAGCCAATTATAATTAAAGAAAGAATAAACAATTTCTCATTAGATTTGAGAATATCGGGGATAAAAAACGAATATAATGAAAAATTAAGTATCAATATTCTTCCCATTTGAATAAATAAAAACAGAAGAATAGAATCATAATTAGAAGTTATATAGTCTTGGTATATTAAAGCATACAAGAAAAAAATTGTGATAGCAATAAAGAATGTTAAAATTAGTGCTGAAGTTTCTCTATTCTTTTCATTTATGAAATTAGAAATAATGTAAGATCTTATTTTAAGGATCAGACTCAATAAAACGATACTAAAGATAATAGCAAAATATAATACCACAGAGAGGAATGTATAATGTATTAAATCATTAATAATAACGATCCGAGGAATAATTTCATAATCCTGGTTCAAATAATAAAGAATGGTTCGAAAGAATTCAAAACTTCGGATTTTTAGTATATAACTACAAATGAAGAAGAGGGAAGAGGGGAGAAATGGAATGATAATGTGAGAATGAACTTTCTTATATTCAATACTAATTATGTATAATATCCCTGGTATAAAAAGTAGTATAAAGATCAACCCACTAAAAAAGTGAAAATAAATTAGAAGTAGAGCTACAACTGCTAATATAATGCATATGATCGGTATCTCTTTTAGACTATCATCCTTAATACGAGAACTTATCCACAATATTGTTCCCAGTGATATAAGAATTATTGACAAAGATAAGTTCTGTTTCGTGTTTACAATATGAAACGCTAGGTAAAGATCGATGTTTGAAACAAATATGACAATAACCTGGAAATTACTTGAGATTTCTTCAGACGAGATTTGTGAGAAGAAAATAATAACTGAAAAAGTGAATATTAAAGGTGTTAACAAATACGAAGTAAAGTAATATAATGAATTAATATCCAGATTCAACACATTCTTCATTAAAATTAATAAAAAAGAATATCCTTGAGCATTATAATAGATCTGATCTTGAAAAACGAATTGTTCAATTATGACATATGTATCCCCTCTTTCCAAAAGCTGTTTGTTTTTCACGAAGAGGAGATAAACAAGATTATAAATCAAAAGATGGATAAATGGGTAACTTAGAATAAACAACCTCCTCTTAAGTTTACTCAACAAGATGAGTATCAAAGTTGTAATTGCAATGAAAAAAAGAGTTGTAATTAACTTGATTAACTCCTATTATGTTTTAAAATAAACTTACAAGTAATGTATCTGAATTTAATTCAAACTGTTTAAATCTGTTATGGGAAAAATCTTACAATATACTAAACAAGAAGAATATTTTAATTCATACCAATAAAGTTTCTGCCAATTAAATTCATAAATAAGACTACAAGATTGTCCAATATTCAAAATGTTGAGATCAGTATGCAAACCAGTAATCAAAATGTACCCGATAGTAAATTACTGGGAGTTATATTCCTTGTTTTTATTCTCTTTTTTCCAAATTTACATTATATCGTATCGATAGAAAATGCAGTTACTCCATTATTGGCTTTTTTTTTTGCAGGAATTCAATTAATTACAATTTTCAGTCTGACATTCTTAATTATATTTCCTGCAACAAAGATAAGAAAAGTAATTATCTTCATTCTCATTATAGCATTCTTACTATTGTTAATTGCGTTGTGGTACTTCCACATTGGCCCAAAATCGGATCCTTTTGTAGACCAAGATGAAGCTATTTTGTTTGGCGCAAAAGATATCCTAAATGGTATTAATCCATATAGTAATCCCACTCCACTAGGTAACCCCAGATCTCCGTTACCAGGAGCATTTATACTGGCCCTTCCATTCGCCCTTTTTTCAATTGATATTTCTTATCTCATGTTAATCTCATTTTTATTGTTTATTGTTCTTTTATTCTGTAAAATTGAGGAGGTAGAGGATTTAGAATGGAACTTCCTTCTTATAACCGTAATAATACTTCACCCGATTACAGCTTTATCTTTTAAATATTCATTTGATTACTATCTTTTTGGATTTCTTCAAATCTTAGGCTTAAAAGTCTTATTTAACAACAACTACAGACTGTCGTCATTTATATTCGGAATCTTAATGTCTTCAAGACCGCATTATTGGCTTGTATATCCAACATTAATTATTTATAGTTTAATTTCGATCCCTGATAAAAAGAGGAAATGGGAATTTATTCTAATCATCACACTTTTACCCATTTTAATTATCCTACCATTTATTTTGATGGATCCCTTATTATTCTTCAATTATGCTCCCCTAGGAAATAGTGGATCCAAATTTCATGCCTCTGGTTTTTACATAATATTTGATTTTTTAATATCCAATCCATATCTAGTCACCCTTGCTTTACTCCTTATTAGTGCAATATTGAGTCTATTTATTGGATCTAATAAACAATTAATAGTTCTTCAATCATCAATGATTTTCATGCTCGTACTTATTCTTCAAATGGGCGATAGATATGAATTTAACCATTTTGGATACATTATAATGCCATACGTGTTTGCTTTCAGTCATGGAACGTATAACAATCTAAATCACGAACCAATGTTTTCTCGGATAAGGAATCGAATTGAGCCATGGATTCGAACAAGTCTTGCTAGTTTTTCATAAATATCATTAAATGAAGTAGTAATTATGAGAGTATTGATCCTTCAAGATTCAAATTGGTACAAAAGTAATCCTATGCAACAATTTCATCTTGGAGAAAGACTAGCTAAACGAGGCCATGATGTTGTTTATTTCTGTACAGAATTAACGCGAGAAAAAAGTAGAAAAGTAATATTTTCTACTAGATTCAAAATTGAAAAGAGTATGACCATTGATAGTCAAAAAATTGGTGTTCTTCTGCCTCCTTACTTAAATTTGCCAATAATTTTTCATTTTTCATACCCTTTATTCATATTCATAGCTCTTCTCAGATTTATGAAGGCATATAAACCTCATATTGTATGTAATTGGGGTATCGTAGTCGGATTCATTGGTTTAATTTCATCAAAAATTACCAAGACAATTTTCTTGCATTATACCATTGATAGACTATACAAAATGACAAAAATGAAGGTTATTGAAAGACCCTTGATGGAATTAGAAAGATTATTGATTACTTTTTCAGATTATAATTTTGTAATTAGTCATGGATTAATGGTCTATGTAAAATCTCTTGCATATAAGAAGAGAAAAATCCATATACTACCAGGAGGAGTTGATGTAAAGGGATACCAAAAACCACATTTTCGAGAAAGGTATAGGAGCATATATAACTTAAAACAGGAGGAAGTTTGTCTCTTTTATATGGGATGGATCTATGAGTTTTCTGGAATAATAGAAGTGGCAAAACTAATTTGTACTAGTAATGAAAATAATCCATTTAAATTACTTGTTGTGGGAGATGGGGACGTTATGGAGGAACTGAAAACGATTTCTAAATCTTGCACTAAGATTATCTTAACAGGACAAGTTCCTTTTTCTGAAATTCGAAAAATAATTCAGGCTGCAGATATTTGCTTATTACCGGCATATCCAAACGAATTGATGAGTAACGTAGTACCTATCAAGATGTATGAATATTTAGCAGCGAGAAAACCTGTAATTTCCTCAAAATTGGCTGGCGTTTATCATGAATTCAAAGAAAACAATGGAGTTGTCTATATTGAGAGTTATAATGAATTTATGGATACTATCAACAACATTCTCCACAACTATAAGAAACACATTAGAGATGCTGAACAATTTATTAGAAAATATGACTGGGATTTTTTAGTTAATGAATTTGAGAATTCATTGAAAAGCATCATTTCGAAAAGAACCAAGGAGGAGTTATGGGTATGAGAGTAATATCAAATCTAAAGCGAAAAATACATTACACTCGTTTACTTCTATCTAGGAATTGCTAAATTGTATAACTTAACTATATCTGATGAAATAAGAAAATTTAAACTGTATCTACATGAAGTTTCTGGACATCATAGTTTTGAAAAGAAAAGTGATCACTTTGAAATTGTAGAAACAGCAAGATTAGATAGTTTTAGTTTTGAAGCAGAAATGTTTTATTAAAATCGATACAGAAGGTTGCGATTGTAAAGTACTCAATTCAATAGACCTGTCAAATTTTAATAAAATGACAATTGTAACAGAATTAAGTAACGAAAGAATTTTGGATTGGTTTGAACAAAAAGGATTTCAGACTAGGAAGGCTGATAATAATATTCTAGCAGAATGATAGTTAAAGGTTTTTTTTCGAATAAAGTGGTTAAAAATGAACAACCAATATGTAGGTAGTTTGGTAGCGTAAAAGAACTTCTATTTATACGACCATTTGCCTTCATTATAGTGATTTTGCTCATTACTCCTGATAAGCTCAAAATATAGGTTTTCAAATTTTTCACATATTCTTTTCCAGGAAAGATTTTCCCTTATGTATTTTCTACCCGTCTCAACCATATTCTGAGCTTTATTGGGATTTTGTATTATATCAGCCATCTCCCTCTTTAATCCATCAATATCATCATTCTCTATTAATACAGCTATATCATTTTCTCCTAATATTTCCCCACAGCCGCATTTATTTGCAACAATAACAGGGGTTCCACATAAGATGGATTCAAAAGGAACATATCCAAATATTTCATATTTTGATGGATAAACAACCAAATCAGCATCTACATAAGCAGCTTTGGGATCTATATAGTCAAAAATTCTAACATTATCTTTTAAATTTAATTTATTAATTAATTTAACCAACTTTCCCTTGTATCCGTCATCTGGTCCAGCCATCACCAATAAAATATCGTTAAACTCATTTCTAAGCTTGTTAAATGATTTAATAAGGAAATCTAGACCTTTTATTTTATGAAAACGTCCCACAAACAAAATTATTCTATCTTGTTTAAGAGAGTATTTCTCTCTAAAAGAACCATATTCTGGCAAATCATTGAATGAATTGATGTCTAATCCATTGGGTATTAAATTAATTTTATTGAGTTCTATCCCCACCTGTTTATATTGTTCTAATTCAGTTCTTGATACAGAAATAAATGAGCTTGCTTTTTTTAATATCTTTTTCCCCCAAAAAAAGTCATAAGCTAATTTTAATCTTTGTTTTTCAACAATTCTTAAGACGGATCCATGAGCCTGTAAAATGTATGGGATTCTATTTTTTATTGCAGCAGCAGCGACAACATTGTTCTGGTAGGAACGAAAATTATGCAGATGTATAACATCAAACTCTTGAATATGTTTGTTTAGAAACTTTTTCATGCCTGGTGAATAGAGAAACAACTGGAATTTTATTAAGCATTTAAATTGGAGAATCTTCACATTAAATGGTTTGAGATTTGAAGCAAATTCCTCATCAAATTCAAAATCTGTTGTAACTATATATATATCGTGACCTCTTTTAGCCAATTCCATAGATAAATAATATGTAACAAGTACCGACCCTCCCCGAGCTGGTGAGAAGAAAGGAATGACTTGTAAGATTTTCATAATTATTAATCTTATTTTTTATCTTGATTTTTAAAATTTTATTGAAATTAATTGAAGTAGATCTTATCAAATTTAGTTTACAGATAAATTCAATAGACCTCTCATTTGTTCAATACCAAATATTCTTGAAAAATAATTTTTTTTGAAAATGATGATAAGAGGTTCAAACTAAGAGAATATTTAAAACAAATTAATCGATTTTCCTCATATATGGATAGAAATTCAATGGATGAAAGGTCTTGTTTTGAAGGAATTATTCATGAAGTTAAGTACTCAATGTGCACATTGAGAAGTAATACTCCACAAGAGGTCGAAAAACATGTATCAAATGTTATAGATTCTCTGAACTGGAAGAATATCATTACTTCAGACATGAAAGTTTTAATCAAACCAAATTTCACGAAAGAAATTCACGAGCCTGGTGTTACCACTTCTCCAATAGTACTTAAAGCATTAGTAAAATATATTTCAGGTTGGGGAAATGAAATCACAATAATAGAAGGGAATGGAGGATCATGGTCTTTTGATGCTACACAGTCTGCCTTCAATCATGGAGTTAAGGAATTAAAGGAGGAATTTGGTGTGAAATGGGTCAACATATCTAATTTACCCAGGACAAAATATTCATCCAAGATTATCAAAAAGAATTTGACTTTAGAATTACCCAAAGATATAGATAAAATTGGTGATATTTTGATTTCTTTGCCTGTGTTTAAAACCCATTGTATTACGAAAGTCACACTTGGAATAAAGAACTTGTGGGGCTTAATTCCATCAGAAATGCGCATGTTAAACCATTCTAAATTAAAATGGTATCTACCACTGCTTGGAAATTATTTCAATCATCAATTAACGCTAATTGATGGAACTATAGGCTTAGAAGGGAATGGTCCAATGCGGGGAGATAAAATTGAAATGAATACGATTTTTGGAAGCAATGATCCAGTAATTGCCGATATTATTGGAGCTTTGCTTATGAAAATAGACCCTAGAGCTGTCGATCATATCGTACATTATGCAAAGCATATGGATATAGAAATAGATACAATAATTTCAAAAGTACTAGAAGATATAAGTGATTTTCAAGTAGAATTTAATATGAAGAGGAATTTTTCCAACTACCTAGATTTGATTACTTTTAAAAGCAGATTTATTTCTAAAATTGTGTTCGACTCTCCACTTACATCAATAATATATTTCTTATTTAATTTAATTAATGGAAGCA
>JBHLKP010000020.1:0-33853 GCA_048886525.1 Candidatus Hodarchaeota archaeon
CCTCAAGAACACTGGAGTTGGCATTGACATTTAATATTCTTTTCATACTTTTATTTGATATGAATGGAAAAAATCTCCTAATATAACAAATACCCACAGGATAGAGCTAGTTAGGATCAAGCAAGATTTTAATTGGGTTAAATTCAAGGAATCTCTAATATTTAGGCAAACCTTGATATTTAAATTATTTATAACACTATTAAAAATTAAAATCAATCCTTGATTGTTGATCTCTTATATACTTGAATCAATGGTGGTTAAATGAGATCTTATACTTTTATTCAAACAAGTGTTTTCACAGACGAACGATATGCATTTTCTGGTAACCAATTGGCTACATTTTGGAATCTTTCTGATTCTGATTTAACAGATGAAGAGATGCAGGGAATCGCTCAGGAAATGAATTTTTCTGAAACAACATTTATTTTACCTTCTATGCTTGATAATTGTATAAGGAAGGTTAGAATTTTTACTCCTGGCCGTGAACTCCCTTTTGCTGGCCATCCAACGCTCGGAACAGCTTTTGTGCTTAAATTTAAGGGTATTATTGAAGAAGGTGTTGATACTGATTATTTGGAACTTGGAATTGGACCAATTCGTGTAGATTTTTCAGATACAGGATCAGTAAGTATGCAACAGCCTAAACCAAGCTTTTTAGAGGAGTTTAGCCAAAGAGACAAAATTAAAAGAATATTAGGAATTAAATCAAGTGATATTTCGAATAATTGGCCTATGAAATTTGTATCAACAGGCCTTCCATTCTTAATTGTGCCTTTAAGCAATTTATCAGCAATTCAATCAATAAAATTGAACGTAAATCTATTATTGGATGAACTGAAAGATTATCCTTCTCAAGAATTAATAGTTTTTTGCTCTGAAACGGTTCATAATGACTCTCATTTACATATGCGTATGTTTGCTCCATCTGTGGGAGTATTAGAAGATCCTGCAACAGGTAGTGCTGCTGGTCCAATGTGTGCGTACTTAGATAAATATAATGTTATAGAGACACTAGCTCCTGGATCTAGAATATTTATCGAGCAAGGTTATGAGATTAATAGACCAAGTAAATTGATAGCAAAATGTTTATATGAAAAAAAAGACGTAATTTCTGCAGTAACAGTTGAAGGAAGAGTTAGAATAACTGCAGAAGGAAATTTCTTCCTTTAATATTATGTGATCTACTCTAATAATTACGATCTATCTATTATTGCTTGTAGTAATTTTAAAAGCTCCTCCACATCTTCTTTGCTTACAAACCTGTCTTGTGACCTGTGTAACATCGCGTTTCGTCGTAATCTAATATTTTTAAGCTCTTTATTCTCTCTGATAGTCAATAATTTTTCTTTCAGTAGAGTATTTGTTATGGAAGGCCAAGATTGATCATCTTTCGGATAGATGTCTTTTTTCCAAAGAACATGTCGAAAAAGACTTTCAACTGATCTCCATAAAAATAGAAAAGTCGAGATACGTTCATCATTTGATATTTCATCCCAACTCTCTAATTTTTTTGTTGTATAGAGAACATCAAGTTTTATTGATTCAGTTTCTTCTTCACTTGATACCAGGTCATCAATTGCTTCTGTAACTCCCTGACCAAGATAGAATTGCAGTTCAAGTTCTTTCCGTTTTTCTTTTGGTAGGTCTAGTTTACTCAACATGTCTGAATATTGCTCTAGAACTAAGGCTCTTGCTACTTCTTTTCTTGAATATTCTCTCAATTCCTCATTGATATGCGATTCAATGAATTCAAGATACAGTTTTGAAACTAAATCCCAATTTGAGGCTAGTTTTCTACCTATTTTGCTATCTAGAGGAAATCTTCTGACAGAATCAAGTTCTATTTGTCTAGTTTTTACTTTTATGTCTTCTTTGAAAGATGCAAGAGTCAAATTATAACTAGTTATTCCAATCAATGTAACAAGATTTTTCCTAGAATGAGAAAATACAAAAGCAGAAAACAGTGTAAAAGTACCAAATAAAATCCCAAAATAGAGTACATTTAATGGATTAACAATTTGATCTATATAAAGAAAATCTAAATCAATAGAAAAAAAATGTAAGTATATTATTATTAAGAAGTTTATGAAATTTATAATACCATATGAGATCGAAAATAGAAGAATGGCTTCTTTAAATGTTAACATCCTTTCATTGGCAATTGAATCGTCCCTAGTGAAATATGAATCAATGTACCCTCTTCGAAATACTGCTTTAAGTTCTGGAAGAAGTTCTTCTTGAATATTCTTCCTTAATTGGGTTTTTGTCTTTGAATCAAGATCTATTTTTTTCAATAGGAAAATTTTGTCAATATTTTTTCTTAAAACATCTGAATATACTTCTGCTGCCCGTGTTATCCGTATTATTATATAAGGGCTATAAACATAAAATAAGAACGCTGGAAAAATGAGAAGAAGAGAAGGTAGCAATAGAAAGAGCTGAAATTCCCTATTCATGAAAAATATATAAGCTTGGATTAATCCAATCTCGATTATAATGGGAAATAAAATCCCCAATATAAATCTATTTTCCCGTAAACTCATTTCTTACCAGCTTTTTCTTTCGAATGAATCGAAATCCCAATAAACAGATAGTGATTCTGTAATAAAAAACCTATGTATTATTAATTATGAATATTATGAAAATTTTTAATGACTTAATATCATGTTTTTATCTAATACAGGAAACACTAAACCTGTAAATTATGCTATTTTTCTAATTCAATTCTAATTTCTTAAAATTTAAATTTAATATTTTTAATTTCAGCTAATGAAATAGAACAACTCAATCCTCCTCAGATATTTTAAGTAATTTTTTAGATGAATTACAAGAGTTTGCCAGTGTTCGCTATTATTGTACCTTAAAGGCTCATATAAAAAAAAAGAAAGAAGGTTTGGCTTATATGAATGTCATATAGCCAATTATTTGGTTGCAGCTAGTTTGATGTCAGACTCTTTAACAGTCTTTCGACCAGAGTGACGAGCAATATCAACTGCATACTTTGCAACATTAGTTGCATAGTCTGTTAAAATTTCATTTAATCGGTCAATTGCGTCAGCAGACACTCGAAAAGCGCCAGCATTGCGAATGACTTTCTCTACGCGTGCGCGTGCAAATCCTGACATTATATCACCTTTTCTCCGAAGTTAATTTCGTGAGCTAGAACATCTCAGCTGAGTTCACAGGTTACTCAGTTGAGCTCACTGACGTTAGAACTTTTTTTTTCCTTTATAAACCTTTGCTCTACAATTCTACTATTAGTAACATAATTGTCATTAAATCTTTAGCTACTCTGACTTTGAATATTATTATAAGGCCAAGGAATCCGAGATTACCTTCATGATTGTAAATACGGTTTATTTTTACTTTATTTTATATCCTAGATGGGTTATTTGCTTTCAAATAAATGATTATTAAACAAATAAAACCTTAAAGATTTCAAAGAAATTAAAAAAAACCGCTAATTTTGATATAAATGGATTTAAAAAGGATATTTCAAGTCTAATAGAAAAAAAAGAAAGAAGGTTAGGCCTATATGAATGTCATATGGCCAATTATTTGGTTGCAGCTAGTTTGATGTCAGACTCTTTAACAGTCTTTCGACCAGAGTGACGAGCAATATCAACTGCATACTTTGCAACATTAGTTGCATAGTCTGTTAAAATTTCATTTAATCGGTCAATTGCGTCAGCAGACACTCGAAAAGCGCCAGCATTGCGAATAAGTTTCTCTACGCGTGCGCGTGCAAATCCTGCCATTTTTATATCACCTTTTCTCCGAGGTTTCCTTAATGTAAGGCATAGTTTAACCTTACAATATGGATTAAAAAATTTCTTGTTTATAAGTTTTTCTTTATTCTTAACGAATCATTCTGGTTTTACCATTTTATAATTCTAGTAAAAGCTTAACACCTTATCAAAAATTTGTTAATCTAGGAATTATTAGCAAAAAACTGTTCACTTTATGAGTGAACTTCAAATTTTGATTCTCTCTTCTAATTTTTCATTCTTGCTATTAATAAACTAAATCACTTTAAAAAAAGATAATATATAATCAAATGGCTTGTTAAACTTCTTAAATAAGTATAATCCCCTTATTTCACTTTTCCTTGATCAGCAACTTTTTTCATTGCTTTCATCACTTCTTCTGGATCACCAAGGTAATAATGTTTAATCGGTTTAATATTATCATCTAGTTCATATATAAGCGGAATTCCTGTCGGAATGTTAAGTTTTAAAATTTCCTCATTCGATACATCATCTAGATATTTTACCAATGCACGAAGACTGTTACCATGAGCAGATATTAATACCCTAACCCCTGATTTTATGGTGGGTATAATTTGTTCTTTCCAGTATGGAAGTACTCTTGCTACTGTATCTTTCAGACATTCTGAAGTAGGAATTTCTTCTTCTTTCAAATTATTGTACTTTGGGTCTTTTCCAGGATATCTCTTGTCAGTTTTTTCTAGGGAGGGAGGACGGATATCGTAACTTCTTCTCCATATAAGAACTTGATTCTCACCATGCTTTTTTGCAGTCTCAGCTTTGCTGAGTCCTTGTAAAGCCCCATAATGTCGTTCATTTAAGCGCCAAGAACGATAAACTGGTACCCACATGATATCCATTACATCCATGACTATCCAGAGAGTTCTGATAGCTCTTTTTAATACACTGGTATATGCAATGTCAAACACGTAACCCTGTTCTTTTAATACTTGACCTGATGTTTTAGCTTCAGTTATCCCTTTTTCAGACAAGTCAACATCAGTCCAACCAGTGAAAAGTCCTTCTCGATTCCACGTTGATTCACCATGCCGCAATAAAACTAACTTATACAATTTTATCACCTAAATTGGCTGTAAATAACATTTATTCACATAATTTGATAGTAAAGTGCTTTTGAATTTTTAATTCGCTTTTTTACATATCCTTCTTTGACCAATTGCTCAAGATAGATTTTTTCTGTATTCTTTTTTCGGCGACTTATACGTGCAATTTGACCTGGAGTCACAGATGATTCTCCAAAGCGTTTCATTATAGCATAAGTACGCATTAAGTGCCTTGGTACCACCACTGTCGCCGCTGCTCTTTCTTTTATTTCAGAAACAATCTCTTTTGAAAAAATAGAGAATTTTTGAGAGTTTAACATAACCTTTATGGCCTTTTTCGTTGTAATAATTTTCTCATCATCTCCCCAAGAGAGAACAATGTCATTTACAAGATCATTTACGGGAATATGACTGTTCTTGAATACTTCTAATGCCCCTGGTGTAACTTGAAAATTATTTGCCTTCAGTTTACTTAATAAATCGTTTTCAGACATTTTTTTGCCTCAAAATTGAGATTATGATTCATTAATGGTCAAGTTCAACCACTTCGAATTTTAAAATCATTCTCTTTTCTAGACGATAGAAGAAGATCAAGTTTTAATAATAAACGATTTTTTTGAGTCAATTAAAAGACCGATTTAACGTCTATTCTTAAATTTTTTCTTAGAATTTTTCTTTTAATGAATTATTCCTGCTTAGATTCAATTATAATCAATTCATCGGATTAAGAAAATATATTTCAAAAAAAATAAAACCAATAATCTCCAAGAGCTCTTTTTCTAAGTGTATTTTTTCTTATGAATTTTAATTTGAGAGCGATGCCCTCCCAAAAAAAATTATAATGGATCCTTTTTATTAAAAGCTAAGAATTAATGATCTGTATCAAGGGTGTTAAATGAATTTTTTTGCTTTAATATTATTCTTTATACTTATTACTGTTCTCATAATTATGTACAGGGTAGAATTTCGTAAAATTTTTCCTTCAATAAGTTTTAAACATATATCGTTTAATTCTCAAAAAGACTCCTACAAATGGTTTATTCTCGTTCTATTTATGCTCAATTTTGGATTATTATCTGTCTCAATTGCAGGGACAGGGTACGAATTATCTGAGGATTTAATCTATTATAAGGAGGCTGAAGTTTTTCATTCATCACAATTATTACTTTATCGTAATGCGATATTGCCAAGTTCTTCAATAATTTTAATTGTTAAAGGATATTCTGATTATAGTTGGTATGACCCAGTAGAGATTGAATCTGGTTTTATGCTCTTCGCTTCAATAAAAACTTTAGATCAGATTTTTAGAGATGGACAACGAGTAAGATTTTCAGGATTTTCAACCGGAAAATTTTCTACCATAGGATACGGTGAACCCATAGAACAGATTAAATTGACTTATATAAGTGCGATTGATAAACCTCAAATTTTTGATTGGTTTCTAGTAATTTCATTAATTGCGATCCCAATTAACTTAAGTTTTTTTATATTGAAAGCTAGAATCCACAGTAGACTATACAGGATACTTATTTTTGAATAACGAGAAATTCTACTATTTTTGGATTCCTTTTAAATTCATAAGACTATTTATTTTTATCGAAAATGTAATAATCTGATTAATCTTAAGCTAATGAAAAACTATACTAATGGTATATGAAATTAATTTATTAACCCGATTGTTAAATGATGCTTTTACGATTCTAAGGAAGATTCTTAATTTTACTTATGGATCCTGATAATGAGATGAAGGAATATAGAGAATTACGTGAGAATTGCATTTACAGGAATAATAAGTGGTGTACATACTGGTCAGAAAAAACCCAATGTCACTTCTTATCATGTCCAGTTTTTTCCCCCACGGCATCGAAAGAAGAAAAAGATACAATAAAAAAACATATCTATGAATCAATTATCTTTAATGAGAATGATTTAGACAAAGATAGAACTACAACACATGATCTTATTAAAAGCGTTCGTAATGATATCTTATCCTTTTATCAGGATAAAAGAGATTATAAAAATGCAATTACGGTTCAACAAGGGATTCAACGAATGATATGTTTCGTATGTGAGGAACCTATCAATGATGACAAATTTTCTATAATTCGTGATCCAAATGATGTGTTAATTTATATACATTCAAAAGGAAAATGCAAAATTAGGAAAAATGGAATCCAAAAAGTAAGGAAGGAATGGTTAGAAAAATATACAAAAGATGACGAATATTAGATTCTCTGATTGCGCTGATTATAGTAATTATTGCTCCTTTTGTGAATTTTAATTATAGTAATAAAGCAAGGAATAATGAATCCGAATATAATAAGTTGAATTACTATATCATCTACCATGAAAAATAAAATAATAAGTAATAGAATAATTATCAGAAGAAATAAAAATGCTAATATATAAAGAAACGGTTTTTCGTCTTTCGTTAATAATTTCAAGCGAGATCAAATCAATCAGGTTTTTTTGTGAAATTTTGTTTAATCCTATATGATCTTAAGGATTTTATTATATAATTATTTTTTTCTGCTCAATCTAAGAAATACCTATTAACGAAGCTAAAAAGATCCAAATTACACAAAATTAAGGTTTTTGATTCAAAGTGGCGTTTAATATGAATAACTATGTGAGTAGTGACGATTACATTAAGTTAAAATTCCCAAATTCTCCTACAACAGACGGAGAAAGATGCATATTTTCAATACGTAAAGTAAATGAAGATAAAAACCAGTATCAAGGTGCCCTTTATTTAAAATTACTAGGTGAAAAGGGATACCGCCAATTTACATCAGGTACCAATTATGATACAACTCCGAAGTTCTCTCCTTCGGGAGAATTTGTTGCATTTCTTTCTTCCCGTTCAGAAAAAGGTATGCAAGTTTATGTTATGCCAATAAATGGAGGTGAAGCCCTCCAAGTTACCGATATGCCAAAAGGAGTTATTGAATTCTCTTGGAGTCATGATAGTAAATATATTTTAGTTATCGCTCGAGTAAATAGAGAAGAATTGGAGAAAATTTTAAATCCGAAGAAGGAAAAATTTTATTCATATGTACTAGAACCTGTTGAATTTATTGAGGATAGATCCAAGAAAGAAATAAAAGAAAATTTAAGTACAGATCCCCGAGTGATTACTGAGGCATATTGCAGAGAATTAACATCTTATCTTGATGGACGCTTTAGTCAACCATTTATTTATCCTGTTCCTAAATTGAAGTTTGATGATAATGAAAAAGAAAAAAGTAAGATCCGCTATATAGGTGAGTTTGGTCATCATTATATACTTGGAACATTCAGTTTGGATGATCAACACGTTTTTCTATTAAGATATTTCGAGGATCCCACCCTTACATTGAAACAAGATATCTTAAAGGTAAAAATTTCTGATTTAGCATCAACTAAACTTGGTGAAGCTTTTGGGAGGGTTCAAAATGTCAATCTTTCACCTGATGGAAAATATTTCTCTTTTGAAGGAACAAGAGAGGAGGAAGGGATTTTTGATGATACACAGATCTTTCTGGTTGACACAACAGACGATAAAAATGTGGAAATAAAATGTCTTACTGAAAATTATAATCGCTCTTCGATTCAATCTCAGTGGTTTGATAGAAATAATCTTCTTTTTCTTAGTCCTGCAAATGGAAGAATTAATATTTACAGTATAAATGTTAATACATTTGAAGTTAAATTAGTCGTGAAAGGAAATAGAAACATAAATTCTTTTGCAGTCTCTCCTAATAAAAATTGTATTGTTTACTCTGTCTCTCATGTTTCTTATCCTAGTGATATTTTCTGGAGTGATATAGAAGGTAAAAATGAGGAAAGAATTACAGAAGCTAATAAAAATTACTTAGATAATCATCAGATTGCTAAATCAGAAATGTTCACTTTTGAAAGAGAAGCTATACAATTTCAAGGATGGATTTTAAAACCAAGAGATCATAAACCACAAGAGAAACTGCCTGTTGTTCTTGAAATTCATGGTGGACCAGCAGTTATGTGGACTCCTCATGAATTAACCTTATGGCACGAATGGAATGTGCTAGTTAGTCAAGGCTATGCGGTTGTCTTTTGTAATCCGAGGGGTTCGGATGGATACGGTGCTAAATTTAGAAATGTTCAAGCTAATTGGAGTTACACTCCTGCTGCAGATATTTTAAAAGGACTAGACACAGCTTTAGAGAAATTCAAATATTTAGATGGGAATAGAATTGCGGTTACGGGAGGAAGTTATGGAGGTTATATGACCGCGTGGCTTGTGACTCAAAACGATCGTTTTAAGGCAGCAATTAGTCAAAGAGGAGTTTATGAATTTTTAAATTTTGGAATGACAACAGATATTGCAATTTGGTTTGAGTATCAATATAAAGGAGAAATCCTTGATCAATTTTCAGAATTTTGGAAAGATCAACCAATTGCACATATTAAAAATATGAAAACACCTCTTTTAATTATTCATTCTGAAAATGATTATCGAGTTCCTATAAGTACAGCTGAACAACTATTTTGGTTGGGAAAGAGATACGGAAAAGTTGTTGAACTTGTAAGATATCCTCGTGACGGTCATGAGCTTTCTAGAAGTGGAGAACCACGTCATATCGTTGATAGGATTAAAAGGATTGTCAATTGGATTAATAAATTTAATAAATAAGCTAAAAAATTCAGGAAGAAACTCAAGATGGCTGTAAATTTCTGGAGAAGACCTAAATCTGGCCGTTCTACTATTTATGCTCGAAAAGGGATAGTTGCAACATCTCAATCCCTTGCTACATCTACTGGATTAAAAATGTTACAAGCTGGAGGAAGTGCTTGCGATGCAGCTATCTCAATGGCAGCTGTTTTAAATGTTGTTGAACCTAATTCAACTGGTATAGGTGGAGATGCTTTTGCGCTTCTATATATACCTGGTGAAACGATTAAAGGGATAAATGGATCTGGGTACTCCCCATGGGGACTCTCTTATGATTATCTAATAGAAGAAATGAATCTAAGTACGATGCCATTGACTGGGGTGATCCCAATTACTGTTCCCGGTGCTCTCAGTGCGTGGGAGATGATTCATGAGGAATATGGAAGAATGCCATGGTTTGACATCTTTCAACCAGCAATTCATTATGCACGTGAAGGATTTCCTGTTTCGCCCATAATCGCTCAAACATGGAATGAATTATCTCCAAAGCTTCTTAGGCATGAAGGTGCAAGGGAAACTTATCTTATTGATGGTAATCGTGCACCTATAGCAGGAGAGATCATTAAACAAGAATCGTTAGCATCTACACTCGATTTAATTGCTAAAGAGGGAGCTTCAGTCTTCTATAGGGGAGTTCTTGCAGATAGAATCGAAGAATTTATGCAAGAAGAAGGTGGTTTCTTAAAATCTTCTGATTTAAAAAATTTCAGGGCTGATTGGACAAAACCGATTTTTCGTGAGGTTTACAACACTTTATTATGGGAACATGGCCCAAATGGTCAAGGAATCATTACTCTTATGATTTTAGCAATTGCAGAAGAATTAGATATTGGTAGATATACCCATAATTCCGCTGATTATCTACATTGCTTAATTGAAGCTAAAAAATTAGCTTTTTCAGATGGATTTGCTCATATCGCCGAACCTGACAATATGGTTATTCCTATCTCAAAATTTTTATCAGAGGAATATGCTCAAACGCGTGCAAGTCAAATTAATCCTATTAAAGCCATAGATACTCAACCTCTTCCTATTGATATGGGAGATGATACGGTATACCTAACTGCTGCTGATTCAGAAGGCTATGTTGTCTCATTTATTAATTCATTATTTCATGGATTCGGTTCAGGTCTTGTTGACCCTAAAACAGGGATTACCTTTCAAAACCGTGGAGCCGGATTTTCCTTACAAAATGGGCATCCAAATCAATTTGAACCTCATAAACGTCCATATCATACCATTATACCTGGAATGATTACTGATACCGAAAATAGGCTTCTTTATTCATTTGGTGTCATGGGTGGTCATCATCAACCTCAAGGTCAGGCACAGGTTTTCCTTAATCTAATATTACATGGTTTAGATCCACAAGAGGCAATAGAATGTCCCAGATTTCATCATGATCAGGGAAGAAATGTAGTAGCTTTAGAAGCTCCAATATCTTTAGGAGAAAGAAGTACCCTAAGGAAACTTAACCATAAAATAATAGATTGTATTGGAGAAAATTTTGGTGGAGGGCAAATAATAAAACAAGATGTAATAAATGGATCATATAGCGCTGGATCTGATCCTAGAAAAGATGGACAAGCACAAGGATACTAACAACTATCCTTCAAAAAGAATAATCAATGGAAGAGGATCTATAAGTTAAAGGAACTTTTTAATCTAAAAGGAATACACATCGTCTGATTTTTTCTTGAAAAATGAAAAATCCGTGATTTCTAATGAATAATGTGTCGTTAAAACAAAGCTTATTGACTCAGGCTCGTGATGAAATTTATTCTTGGTCTACAAATGACCTAACATGTCAATTAGCAAAAAACGTGATGTCAATTGGATATAGTAAAATTAAATTGTTTTTCAAAGAATTTGGACTAGATTCGAATGATATAATAGTAATTTTTGGTCCTGATGGTAGTGTTACTCGAAATAAATCTAGATTCGATGAGGGTGTAGGGTATGGATGCATTGTTGCGACACGAGGTTATATTTTTCCAAGTCTTCTTCATCCAAATGGTTGTGGATATGGTTTATACAGATTAAAGGATATTCCATCGATAAAAGAATTGATCAAAAATCTAAACATCTTGAAGAAGAGTGGTATTCCTATTGGGAATAAATTAGGCAAATGGGATGTATGGAAGTCGAATCACTTCATAGATATTCTGAAATTGGATGAGATCGCCAATGAACATATTAATCAGCATGATGATTGGCTAACATCTGGTTATTATGTCTTAATTCATTCCTCTCAGCAAACAGAAAAACATCAATTGAGTTATTGGAATAAAGAGGAATTTATAAATGTCCAAACACCTTTTGGTAATATTCAGGGACTATCTGGTAACTCTTGTTTTGATTATTTGAAATATTTTGGAAAAGTTGAAGATTATAGCAAAGAAAAGCGTACTTCTATTGCTAATGAGCTTTTTGGAGAAGACAATGTAACTTGTATTGCAAATCCGACACATCAAGGTTATTTCAAAGAAGGAAATTACTTTGTAATGAGATTAGGTCTTTATAACACGAATTCTAAATCAGGAGAGAAAGATCTCCCCTTATTCCCTTTGGGATTCAATGGATATTCTTTTATTTATCTTTATGAAGGTCTCTCCAATATTAAAAGAACTCATTGGACAAATAATCAATTTGATAGAGCTCGTAATAACGGACATATTGATTTCTTAATATCTTCGAATTTTCTTCCTCATGGAGGAGGGTACAAACTTTTATACCCCTATACTGCACTAAAACCCCTTATTTTTAATGGACAAATATACTTTGAATTATATGATGCTCCAATGAAAAGTAAAATGATAATTCAAAATATAGAAGCTCTAGAATATGGATATCGTGGCCCTGGAGAAATTTTACCATTGGTGGATCGCTTAGAGCTGGGAACGAGAGTTGCAAGATTTGTACCTGTTCAGGTTATCAAATTTTAGATTTAAGGATTCTTGAGATAACATCTGCTACATTAGCAGCTTTTTTAACATATAACTCCAAGTCATATTGAAATGGCAAAAAAACAACGTGATACAGACGCTTCCAAAAAATTCACCATTGATCGAGAAAATATAACTTTCCCTGGACGAAAAACCTTACTAGAAAATATTACTCGTGTTTTGGATGTTAGAGGGGACGTTTGGATCCATCATGGTTATAATGTACCTTCTGAAGATCCTCTCGCCATAGAGGAAGCAAATGACGTAGATTATCAGGAAAATGTAATTGTACCTTCTATACTCCACACTTTGATTGATAAAATTGGAGGAAAAAAGACTACATCGATCGCAGCGATAACTGGAATGAAAAAACCAGAATTAATACTAATTCTTGACCCTGCACTTATGAATATAGCTGTTATATTCAAAGAAAGGTTATGGATTACTGAGATCCTTCTTAAAGAGGCTCCATTCCTATTTCCTTCACCATACGAAAGAAGAAATGCTCTTGTAAATATATTAAAAGAGATGGCTCACCCAGAAGTCACTCCAGAAGATATTTCTATTGAAATAACAAGTTTTAGAACTGATCGTGGAGTTCAACAAGAAGATATACTAATTCCGCTAGATTCGGATTATCGTCCTGTTTTAGGAGGTAAGGATCCTTCTATAAAGTTGAAAAAACCGATATCAAGGCTTGCTGACGGTGCTGAACTAGTCATGATGATATGCGATGCTGTTTCATCTAGTGCGCGCTTATATCTCGGAACTGTAAATGTTAGGCTTGCTGAGGATCGAGAAGCTATGGAATATCCAAAAAATATTCAGATTGCGTGCTTAAAGATCTATAAAAGATATATTGATGTGATGGAAATTCGATCCATGTCTCAGCTGCATCAATTAGACAATTATAGTACGAATTTTAGAATCTATAGGACGGAAATTTCTCGTCCTTTGCGCCGGCTTATCCAAACATTGCATATTTGATCTTGAATACTAATCTCTAATTGTCTATAATTTACCATGATTATGTTCTTCTACCATCTTTTTAGCTTCTTCGATCCAAAAACGGGGTAGTTCAAGGCTGTTAAGTTCTTTTTGTTTTGTTAATAATGCTGGTTTTCTTGTATCATATTCAGCACGTTTTATTCTTCCTAGTACGAAATCTCGTTCAAGTTGCTCAAGCTCTGCAGCAACCATTCCTTCTATTGACTGAAAGAAATCGATAGCTGATGTTTTGATTGCTGAAATAAGCGAGATAGCTGGTAAAGTGGTATAATATACAAAATGAGGTTCTGGGAAAAGGTCGCGTCGCCTTTCACAAAGGTAATTTGTTCTTAAGAGCTTCAAATGCTTTTCAACTGCTGGACGTGAAACTTTTAATTCATCAGCAAGTTTCTGTGGATTAAATGAGTCTTCACTTATCAAATTGAGAATTCGACGACGAGTAGGATCCGCTAGCAACTTTAACATCTCCCCAAAACGCTGTTCTAACTTATTAGTCATTAATATTCCCTGAATCATGGTTTATATGGCTTTAAATACTTCTGTGAAACACTAAATTATTATTTCTTAAATTTCTGCAAAGAAAGGTATTCTTTAACTTATCGGTTATAAGCAATAACTCGTTGGTTTTAACATGTAACTGCGTTTTTTAGAATCTTATAAATTCTCAAAGAAACCATTCTTATCTAAGGATAATTAATGAGTCTAAAAAGGTATTGATTAAGGAAAAAGTGAATGAAATGTCAGATAAAGAGATAGAAGATCTTAAGACCCTGATAAAATCATTAGATATACGACTTCGGAATGATGAGATAAGTCAAGAAGAATACGATAACTTAAAAGCGAAATACGAAAAAAGATTGGAAGAAGAAATAGAATTAGTGAAAGAAAAGAGTTTTCTAAAGGATCTCTCGTATGTTAGTATTTCAGGGTCAGGGAAGGTCACCAATTCATATATATCCATTTCTGGATCTGGAAAAATAGACGGTTGGCATGGTGGTACAATTGATATCTCTGGTTCTGGAAAAATAACTGATGATGAAATTAAAGTCAGTGGTTCTGCTGTGTTACCAGGTGATTTGAAAACACACACGGTTAAGGCTTCTGGTTCCCTAAAAGCGAATGGCCCAATTGAATCGCATATATTTATATGCTCTGGGGCCTGTAAAATTGAAGGTTCATTAATCGCTCATGAAAAGATGGAGATATCAGGATCTGGAAAGATAAATGGTTCGATATTAGGTGGACTAGTAATATCAAGTGGTTCAATAAAGGTAGATGGCAGCATTAAATGTAGGGAAGCTGAGCTTAATGGTGCTTATAAAATTACAAAGAATGTGGAGTGTCAAGAATCATTCACTTCAGAGTTGGACTCAAAATGCACTATTGATGGTGACTTAATCTGTGGCGGAGACGTATACATTGAGATGGCAAAGGGGAAAGGACGATTAAAGGTTAATCAAGTGATTTCACAGGGAAATGTTCAGCTTGAAGGGGTTACCGCAGAATATGTTTGTGGAAAAACAATTAAACTTGGAACTGATTGCTATATCGGCAAGGTAGAAGAAATATCAAAATAACTAGAAAAAGAAAGATTACTAGAAATTCTTCAAGTATAACCCTTAAATAAGATTGATCGAAAAATAAGTCGAGATGAAAGAAACTCCCTTATTTCCACCTTTTTTGTATCAGAAATCTATTCCTTCAGTTCTTTGGTGCTACACAGGCGCGGGATATTGTTTTGAAGAAAACTTTGAACAAATAGTTAAACTGAACCGCGAATCCATTCCATTATGCATTATATTTTCAAGTGCTGGAGCTATTGTTGCTAATCGCTATGGTTTTTTTTGGAATATATGTCAGAATCCACTTGAAAAAGATTTTATTCATTTTATATTCGAAAACAAAGATGTCTTACGTTATAATATCAAGAAATTACTCGATTCCACAAAATTTTCATATTCTTTTGCTCCTAATGATCCTTCATATTCTTCAGCAGTTTCTTTAGCAAATAATGAAGCAGTTGTGTGTATTATTGGAAGTCCTATTACTGCGAATACAGCTGCGAAACTAGCGAGTGGGATTGCAGATACCTATATAACAAACTTAATTGCCCAAGGCCTGAAAGCTGGTAAAAAGATTGGAATTTTTCCAACTGATACTGTTTTTCCTGAAGTTATGTCCTTATTACCTATAAGATATCGCGGAAATCCAAGTTCAAAAAAGGTTGATCCAAAAATATGTCAATTTAATGCAATAAGAAATCTTAGTTCAAATCAAATAGATTTCTTGGCTCAATATTGCGTGGGCTGTCATCAATGTGTGAAAATATTACCAGAAATTTTCTCTTCCGCAAAGAAACAGAAAATAAAAATCCGTAAAATTGACGCTCAAAATGCAGCTAAACTAGAGGATGATTTTACGATTTTCACCAAACCTAGTGAAATCCATAATTTTGTGAAACAGTATTTTAAGTGAAACAAAATTCTTTAATTGCCTTTAATTTTCCTATATTCGTCAATGAATCCTTTAATAGTCCTAGCTAGGAGAGTAAACGCTTCTGTGACATTAAGACCCGATTTAGCTGATGTATCGAGATACTCAATTTTATATGGGATTTCAGTTACTTCTTTCTGAGAGTCTTCAATAAAACTATTTAGAATACTTTGCTCTACAGCATTGGGTAAATCACTTTTATTACCTAGCAAGATATAAGGGATTTGATATCCAACATTCATAAAAAGCTCTCTCTTCCAGTTTTCGAGACTATATAAAGATTCTGGGCGAGTTCGGTCGAAAACCAAAATTGCACCGTGAGATCCTTTATAATAAAGCGCTCTCACTGCGGAAAATCTTTGTTGTCCAGCAAGATCCCAAATTTGGAATTTGTATTTATACCCATCAATATCTAGATCCTGAACAGCAAAATCTGCTCCAATGGTTAAAATATATCCTGATTGAAAACCTTTTCCTAGGAACCGTTCTCGTAAGGAGGTTTTACCAACTCCTCCATCTCCAAGCAAACAAATTTTGTACAATGGCACACTGATACCCTCAGATTATTTAAAATTGTATAATAATTCTCTTCTCAAGATTTATTTGATCTATTCCTTATTTGGAGCATATAACTCAGAATCGATTTTACTAATGAACTTTACTAAACTTCACCAGAGTACAAAGCTAGCATTCAAAGTAAAATAATGTAAATATATAAGGTTTGATTTATAGTTATACTTATCTTCTATTTATCAATAACCTAGATAAAACAATCTTGTTTTTGTATTATCAAAAAGCTGTTATAAAAATTTCTTCAATGAAGTAAAACGACAAAACAAACAAATCTCTATGACAATTAAGAAACAATTGATATATTAATCTCGTGTAAAAATAGTTTAATAGATATTCTTTGATAATTAATCAATCATGAATTCGATTGTTCTAGAGGCAATAGATAATGGAAATTGAGGATTTAGAATTACTTGGTTTTATTCATATTGTTAAAACTGACGCATTGATTGTAGTCGATGTTCAAAATGATTTTCTTCCAGGAGGAGCGTTACCAGTGGAAGATGGTGACAAAATAATACCTGGAATTAATTCTATCACGACTAGATTTCATGAATCAAATAATCCTATTGTTTTTACTCAAGATTGGCACCCCCCTGATCATCAGTCGTTTGCTAGTGTTCATCCAGGGAAAAAATCATATGAATCTTATGAATCAGAAGGAATTGGCCCAATTTTATGGCCAGATCATTGTGTACAAAATACTGATGGTGCAAAACTAGCACCAGGGCTCTCGAACATCAGCTTTGCTAGTTTAATTCTTCAGAAAGGTTATAATAAACATATTGACTCATATTCTGCTTTTCTTGAAAATGATAAAAAAACTGATACAGGATTAAAAACATATCTTGAATCAGAGGAAGTTAATAGAGTATTTATATGTGGATTAGCATTAGATTATTGTGTTTATTATTCAGCGATCGATGGTCGAAATTATGCAGACTTACAAGTTGTAGTTATTATTGATCTTACGAAACCTGTAAATTCACCAGAAAATAGTGTATCAAATGCACTCATTGACATGATTGAAAATGAAATAAAATTCACTACGTATGGACATGTTTTGAAATAAGTACTATTTTTTTGAGCTTGCAAGGATTAGTTTTCTTATTAGGAAGAGTAGAAATAACATTGAAGCTGAAAGGGTTATTCCCAATGTTCCAAAGCCCCTATCTTGACCTAATTGTATGAAAAAAACGCTAGAAATTAGTAATATTCCCCAAGAAAGTGATAAAACAATCCATGCAAGAAATAAAAGGGAAAAAATCTGAGTTTGAAATATATCCATTAATTTTCTCCTTTCAATACTATCTACGTGATAGGAAGTGTATTCTTGATCCAATTGGTGATAATGGGAAGAAAGATACCAGACTTCATAAAAAATCCATGAAAGAACCACTCCGAAAGCAAGTGAATACACATCAGTAGATCCAAGTATTATTCCTATAGAAAAGAATATGGATCCAATGATCCTAATACTTAGCTTCAGAGTTACTATTCCATAAATAGTAATAATTCCTGTTGATGTAGCAATAAAAACACCAATAATAATAATATTTAATGCATTTTGGCTTACTGTTCTTGGCACCTCAATTATCATTGTAGAAATAAATGGTATATACGAAAACACCAAGAATATGAGAAATTGTAATGATTGGATTACTCTTATGTTTGAATGTAGGTTCATCTTGTACTTCTCACCTTGGTGCCCTCAAATTTCACCCCTAAAGGATACCAGTGAATCTGGTTAATCCCTAATTTCTCTACTTGTCTCATAACATATTTTCTCTCAAGTAAAAGGAGAGAATTTGTCAATTTTGCTGCATTTGAAGAGTCTGGCTCGTCTTCAGTTATTGATTCTAGCCTAGGAAGAATTAATGTAATTTGATGTCCACGTTTCACTAACTCAACTAGAAAAAAAAGAATATCTCTTTGATATAAGGGACTAATCAAGAAAATTTGCGCTCCAGATGGAGGTAATGCAGGAAGAAGCTTTTTATGCAAGCGTAATTTGAAAACATCTTTAGTGGTGGGAAAAGATCCTTGCGTGTCAATTAGGTACTCACTTATACGAAGTAATTGGCGTTTACCGTGAGCACTTGGGATTTCTTCAACAAATTCTCCAATTCCAAAGAAACCCAATTTATTCCTGTTTGATATAAGGAATTCAGCAGCAGATAAGGTTGCCATTACACCTTCTTCAAGTATTCTCTGAGTTGAAGATGTGTGATCGAATATTAAAAAAATTCGAGCTGCTTGATCAAAAGCATATTCATTGGTGTGTAATTTGTTGAATTTGGCTGAAACACGCCAGTTTATTGCTCTTAGTTCATCATTTTGGTAGAATTCTCTTACACCCTGGAAGTCAAAATCTCGACCCTTATAAAGTCTACTAGGTATGTTTCCTGATTCTGGTAGTAATTTATCTCGAAAAATTGGTAAATGCCTAAATTTTATAAGAGAAGGAACTACGGAAAAGGAACTAATAACTGGAATAGTACGTATATTTAAGCGAAAATTGAACATATCCGAACCTTTGACAAGAACAGGTCCTAAGGTATAACGCCCTCTTTTATGACATTGGATTGCATATGAAAAATCTACTTCCTCATTCTCTTTTAATTCGAGAAGCCAGTGATTTGATCCTTCATTTACGGTACATATATCAGGAATCTTATCGACTATTTCAAGAAGTGGTAGTCTTCTGCCATTATTTCTAATTGATAGTCGAACTTTTATTACTTCTCCTTTTTCTTCTGTTTTATTCCGGGAGATCCATCTTTTTATCGAAATTTGTTCAGTAGAGATGTTTTCTGACGCAAGCGAAGAAAAGAAGATAATTAGAAGAGGTATAACTAAACCTGCTATACTCCAAATATGGAAACTTACGGAAAAAAAAATTAAGATAAGTATCACTGAAATATAACCTTTCGTCCAGGAACGAAGTTGCAGTCGAATACCTCCAAATTACTCTTCAATTATAGGATTTCAATCTTATTCTTTTCTTGGAGTTTTAACTTTCTCTAAAATTTTGTTAATCATAAGGTTTGCTGATGAACCTGCCAACCAAGAGGCAACATCGAGTATTAATCGGTGACCAAGTGCAATAACGGCTAGATCTTTGACATCTTGTGGAACTACATAATCACGATTATTAACTACAGCATTAGCTCGTGATAATGACATTAAATCAAGTGATCCTCTTGGAGATGCACCTACTTTGACTTGTGATAGTTCTCTAGTTTGTTGTACTACCTCAACTATGTATTCTTTAATTTCTTCAGATACATGAATTGATTCGACAGATTTTTGCATTGCCCAAAATTTCTTTCTGTCAATAATAGTCTTTATATCAAAACTTTTCTTTTTACGATCAATTCGATTTGTTAAAATCCGTTTTTCTGCTTCTTTAGATGGATATCCAATTTCAATCTTTGCTATGAAACGATCAATTTGAGCTTCAGGTAAAGCAAAGGTTCCTTCAAGTTCCAACGGATTTTGAGTTGCTATCACTAGAAATGGCTTATAATCTCCAATTAAAGGATAAGTTTTTCCTCCTACTGTTACCTGATATTCAGCCATTGCTTCTAAAAGAGCACTTTGTGTTTTTGGGGTTGCTCTGTTTATTTCATCGGCTAAAATTATGTCTGTAAATATGGGTCCATCCTTGAATTCGAAATCATTAGTCTTCTGATTATAGATATCTGATCCTGTTAAATCCTGTGGTAATAAATCGGGTGTAAATTGAATTCTTTTGAAATCACAACCTAATGCTGTTGCAAAAGAACGACATATCATTGTTTTGGCTAGGCCAGGGTAATCTTCAAAGAGAATGTGTCCGTCTGCGAGAAAGGAAATCATAACCTGTTTTAATGTATTAGATTTGCCAATAATATGATTATTAATTTCATCCAGAATTCTTGAACTTAAGTCAGCTGTTTCTTCGATTTTCAATGTATTCACTCCATTTTAGGTAGAATTTGAATATCTAGTATATTTTCAACTTCAGTAAAGATTTCAACATATTCTTGATATAGTATTTCAAAAGCACTTGTTTTTCTCGGCCTAATTGGCAAAGCTAGTGGTGTATATTTACTTTGAAGCCATAATTTCGGATTTGAAAGCAGATTAGAAAGATTTTCACTGTACTCGAGTCTAGTTATCTGATCTTTTTCATTGATGTGTTCTTTAATCAACCGAGAGACCAGACTTGCAAATTCTTGCTGTCGATGAGTAGTTGTCATTAAAGCTAATTTTAGATAATCATGGTAAATATTACTATGGGGTCTAGAGGGATCGAAATACTCTGTTTTTCCTTTCTTAAAGCTATAGTAGTCTTCGATAGAGAAAGTATATCTTGGCCAAAGAGATCGTAATGCTAGTGCAGAAAGAGCGATAAGTATTGATATTACGAGGGGGAAAAAGAATATAATAATATCAATTATTGGTTCAATATTTGACACTAGCCTTCACTTTCCTCAGCACTTGACTCATCCTCATCAGAAATTAGCTCTGGAGAAAAAATAATGCTATGGGATAATTTTCTTGCATCTTTTACATTTTCTTCGGTCATTAGATGATTAGAGAATTTCGCTTCTTCAAATAAATCTGATAAATTATGAATGGATGATTTCGGACACAATTTTTTAGATGTTACATCATCTGTAAATTCTGGAGGGGTGAAACTTGGAGAATCATTAGCACCACGTTCTTCTAAAGAGGTGGAGGCTTGATAATAACATTCTAGTATTGTTTTTGCTTTCTGCTCTTTTTCAGTACTCACCCATCTAATCTTTTCATTTTCATCTTTTTTCGCATCCTTTTGCTTAGATTGTCTTCGTAAAAATATTAGAAAAGTTATCGTAAGAATAAATATTACGAGAAGAAATATATTTCTAAATTCCAGCATAAATAATTGCAAAATATCAACTAAATAGGGTTCTATTTTATATGTTTGCGGATTATAAGTTGCTGGAGGAACTGTATTTGGTGATGTTGTTCCTGTATGCGGTATATTTGTGGTAGGAATAGTAGATGTTGGATCTTCGATAATAATTTCATCTTCAATCTCTGGAAGTGGAACTGAAGCAAGCATAAACAAGAGAATCACAAATGGAATAATCCACTTTAACGGAGGAAGGCCTGAATACTCTTTACGTGTTACAATAATATAGGTGAAGAAAAACAGGCATGTAAAAAGTGGAAGAAGTAATCCGAGCATTTCAAAAAAAGGAAAATTTAATACAAGAAAAGGTGTTATTCTATTAATTCGTGTAATTATTTGTTCTTCTAAGGCAATCTGAGAAAAAGTGACTAATACTAATAAACAACAGAAGAACAGAAATTCTTTTCGATAGAAAAAAGAAAAATCCTTAGTATTCAAAATGCTTCCCTAAGATTAAAACCTTCTTTTACGGAATTGTTTATGATTTAATTTATACATATTACCATATATGCAATCTTCTACATATAATTTAAATTCTATGAAATACTTATATCTGTTTTTTTAGCACTTACTTATTAATGAACCTATGCTGGGTAGGATATGTTTCTTTATTGGATCGATCGTCATATTTCAATTAATGGTACAAATACTAAAGTTCGGATAGCTGGAGCAAGTGAACCAGATATTTCAGATTTTCCTTTTCTGAAAACTATTGATTTGGGAGGAATGATTTGTCTAGAAGAAAAAGCAAACTCTGCGGAACTAGCTACACTATTAGATATACCCTATTTTCATTCTCCAATATTTGATTATGATGTTCCTACCGAGGACGCTCTCGAAAGAATAATTGAGTTCTATAATGAATGTCAAGAAGCGTCTCCAAAATTACCAGTTTTGATACATTGTACTGCTGGACATGGAAGAACTGGTACGGTGATAGCTGCGATATTAGTAGTACTTGACCAAATTAGCTCTGAAGAGGCAATTAGAAGAGTGAGAGAAGTAAATCCTCTCGCTATAGAAAATGAAGCTCAAGAAAGGCTAATTCACAGTCTTAATTCTAGAAAATAAAATTCTGAAATCTTGATAACTTTACATAGCCTATCATGACAATTGGTTTAAATTTAAGAGGAAACTAATCAATATGGACTCTGCTTCTTTAACCTGAGCAATTGGTACTCTTTCATTCGCAACATGTATCCTCTTAGGATTTCCAGGCCCGAAAATGATAAATGGAATATTTTTTACAAGTACTGCACCATCAGTTGCATAATTAAGGCCGATGAAGTCTTTAGAAGTACATTTAGTCAAAAAATGTTTAATAAAATAGTTTTCTTTTGATGTAAAAATTGCAGGCATTATCTGTTCGATTTTCATTTCAAAATTTACCGCATTTTCTTGCGAATGCTGTTGAATAGTTCCAAGAAGATTATTAGCAAATTCTTCAGGGTTTATAGATGGTACTAATCGGTAGTCACAATGTACCTCTGCATATTCAGGAACAACATTCACACTTCTTCCTCCTTTGATTTTTCCGATATTGAGAGTACTTTTGCCTAAGATAGGATCAATTACTGTTGGAAGTTCTGAATGTAGCAAAGGAATAATATTCACGAGTTTTTCAATAGCATTTATTCCCTTCTCTGGAGTGGAACCATGAGCAGCTTTTCCATAAGCTTGTATTGATAACCATAGTACTCCTTTTTCTGCAATGCCTATTCTCAATGCTGTTGGCTCTGCAATAATTAAAAATTCAGCTGATTTCATAATTCCTGAATTAAGAGCTGCTTTTGCTCCTTCTAATCCAACTTCCTCATCAGATGTGCCTAAAAAAGCAATTTTGTAATCAAGCTCTTTATTACGAGAATTTTTTATTCTTTTAAGAGCTCCTAAGCATGCAGCTACTCCTGCTTTCATATCAGCAGCTCCACGCCCATAAATATATCCATCTTTTTCTTCAGCGCCTAATGGGTCCACATTCCAGCTATTAGGGTCACCTATTGGAACTGTATCAAGATGTCCACATAAAACTATTGTTTTATCAGCCTCTCCTAATGTAAGGATAATATTTCCTTTATTTTCTTCATACCATTGCGTTTCTACTGCAATATTATTAATATTAGCCCAATTCTCAATCCATTCTATGTTTGCTCGAGTATTTCCTGGAGGATTTTCAGAATTTAGTTTAATTAACTGCTTTAATATGTTTAAGCATTCAGACACCGTCATTCTGTCCTTCAAAACTGCTATCATCAAAAGTATAATCGAAATTTTCAAAATCAATTTTTATATAATCACTTATCTCAACTTCTGCAAATATTGGCCCAGTATAGTTGCAAAAATGGCAAAAATAAGTGCGAGGAGCAATTAAACCAAGGTTTGGGTTAGGAAGAATCTCAAGATCTTTCCTTAGACATATTGGACATACTTTGATGACGTCATTAGTAGATGATTTTCTCCTCATGAGTTTCAAGACATCAGTAAAACGAAAAAATTGTCGCATTATTACCATATAATAGAAAATCTCAATATTTTTTGTGTGTTTCTGGAACTTCATCTTTATATGACGAGGTTGGAAACCTTTTTTTAGGAAAAATCATGAAAGGAGAAACTAACAAAAAAATTCCTAGATGTAAAATTCACAGTTATTTCACTGTTGATTTAATATGAGCTCCGTAAATTATAATTATCTGGCGAAAATCTTACTCTTGGGAGAGTTTCGGGTAGGAAAATCCTCAATGGTATTGAGATATGTAGAAGATCGTTTTCCAGGCGATTATATGGCAACAATTGGTGCTAACTTTTTAGTAAAGACAGTAAACTTAAAACAGGACTATAGAGAGATTAAAATAGGCATGCAAATCTGGGATATAGGAGGACATGCAAGATCTTCGCAAGTAGGTAGAGTATTTTTCCAAGGAGTCTCTGGAGCTCTCTTAGTTTATGATTTAACTCGTAGGGATACGTTAGAGAAGCTACCGCTATGGATTGATCAACTTCAGAAATATTCGCCTGAAACCCGTATGTATCTCATCGGCAATAAGAATGATTTGACTGATGAACGAATTATCTCTTTTGAGGAAGGAGAAACTGCAAAGAAAGAGTTGAATATGGTTAAATTTTTTGAAACAAGCGCTAAAACAGGTGATCATATTCAGGATACCTTTGAAGATATGGCTAAACTTTTGGTTACTAAGGATAAGGAAAAAATACTCAACTCAAAGCAAATTGAACCAGTTTAAGTTCTTCAGCTAGCCATCGTCATAAGATCCTCAAGTGAGCTAATTTTCTCCAACGAAGCTCTTAAAGTATTAGCTTCTTCCGATGTTACCTCGTTATTTATGGTTAGGAATTCAAGTATATCAAAAAAAAGATTTTTTGCATAATCAAAATCTGTTGTTACTTCTGGTAAAGAAGTAAAAGCAAATGTCAATTTGTCTGATGTAGATGCATCTGGTACCTTTAACGCGTTTCGAACAGTTTGTACATAGATTTCATCATCAGTTATTTTCGCTGCGATTTCTATTCTCCTCTCCGCCTCTTGAGAAGCTTCATGCGTAAGCTCGGGAGGAATAAATAATTTTTTAAAAAAGCGTATGAATCTACTCATTAAACGGCCTCGCTTATAAGTTCGGATAGGAGTTTTATTTACCATATTTATTAAACAGATAATGGTTCATCTCAGATTCTTATTTAAACCATTTTTCTAATTATATTCATTTAAAATAAATCAAGTTTTATATTTCTTATTATATGTTATACACAACACACCTAATTAATATAAAATAATTCGGGGACTTTATTTTGGCTAATCCTTCCCATACAAGTCATTCAGAGGCAATTGCAGGAGTTCGAATAAGACGTTTTTTAACAATGGCTGTTTTAACTCTATCGAGAGAACTTCTAGTAAATTCTAGAAACAAAGAAGAAACAAATAAGTTTATTGAAAATAATATTACTAATTTAGTGAAATCTAGTTTTACTTTGAGCTCTTCTGATAATCCAGTAAGTCAAGCAAAGCTTTTTGTAGCATCTCTTGGATTCTCTCCATGTGAAATTGAATGGGCTGAAGATGTTCGTTTAGGGAAATTTCTTTTAGGAAAGAGTCGTCTTTGGAAAGCATCCAACGAAAAAGAACATGAATTGATTAAACTCCTAATATTAGCTATTGTAAAAGGACTTGGTTCTTCATTTGTAGGTGAAAATGTAGAAGTAAATTTTGTTGATGGGGTACTTCCCCCCCGATTTTCGTATGAAATTCAATTTCGAGCTTCAGAAGATGTTTTTGCCGAATCGATAAAGGGAAAGGAGGAGGAATCAGGAGTGCTATTATCTGCTGGTTCATTACTCGATCCAATTATCGGAAGTGGTCTTCAAACTCAAAGTGCAATTCAATTTCTTCTAGAAGCGACCCAATCCGTTGTAGGAGAGCTTAAACCTGATTTACTCCAGCGGAAAGATATTCAGACATATCCATTAAAATTACTTGAAGTTTTATTTCTTCAACTAAAGGAAGATTTACAATTTGATTCTGCTGCTCGTCAAATCGGTCTTGAAATGGTCAAATTAATTCGACAAGAATTTCCTCATCTTAAAAATCATCAATTATTAAAAGGAATAGGTTTACTTCCACCTGAAGAGATTGATGAGCTTCTATTCTATGGTAGTAGTTCTATCTGTGGAGCGGGTAAAGAAGGTACAAATTTAAGATTTTGTCAATTTCTCGGTCATATATGGAGTGGTTATGCTTCAGGAGTTCTAGGTAAAAAATTTCTCATGCTAGAGGATCCTCTTTGTGCAACTGGTACAGGAACTAAATGTATCTTTACATTAGAAGAAGCTAGTTAATACGAATATATTTATATTCTATTTAAAATCTCTATAGAGTATAGCAATGGTATTTCAATATTTTTTTATCTTTACTTCGAAATTATGTACACTTGATTAGATGATAAACGGATGTTAAGGTTTAAAAATCTAAGAAGTATTACTAAGAAGAAAATAAAAAAGTAGATTTCAAAAACCACTCTTCCGCCATTATTATGAGTAAACATTAATGGAAATGGCTTTTGTATGAAAGGTGATATTTATGGTTAGCTTTTGTGAGAAATGTGGATCGTTGCTAATTCCTACGCGTGATAAAAAAGATAAAGTTACCCTTTTGTGTAAAACATGCAAGATAGAATATAAAGAAGGATATAAGGATTCATCTTATCAGATAACGAGTAAGATAAAGCACACTGAAAAAGATATGCTCACAGTTGTCGAGGAGGAGTTCGATGTACGTCCAACAATTCGGGTTGAATGTCCTAAATGTCACCATTATGAAGCTCGATATTGGGAAGCAGAAGATCGCAGAAAACAAGAAGAATGGGAAACTACTACATACTATAAATGTACTAAATGCGGTAAAGTATGGTCTGAGTAATTTTAATCATTTAATAAAAGTAAAATATATAGTTAGTATGAATAACTCGTTTGAAAAAAGGTATAATCATTAAAAGATAATTTTTACTCCTCTAACGTGAATTCCCATCCACAATGAAAATCTCGTTCCCCTTTATCAGGAGGACAAGCAATTACTTTAGTATTAATGCGAGGATCAATTGTAGATGCGAATCGACTATATTCTTCGATTCCTACTTCTTTACAAGGAAAATATGGGAGTTTTTTTCTTTCACGTGCTTCCTGAACTCGACATGTCTTCATTTTAAATATGAGAACGTTCTTTGTTGATCGTTCTATCTCTTGGATGTTCATTGATGCATATAATCGCAATTGTAGAGCCTTTTCAAGTCCATCCAGGCCACTTTGTCTAGGTATATTGAATTCTTTCATAATTCGTTTGGCTTCAATAACCGTAAAACGTATCCAACCTTCTTTGTCAATCTGAATTGCTTCTTCGAGTCCATGTCTTTTTTCCGCAGCGAGAAACCAACAACCGTCGTGTGCTAACCAGTTCTTCGCATACATTCTAACGAGCTTTATCAAGTCATCTCTATTAAGTTCTTCAATAATCAAGTCATTTTTCACCTCATTATTTTAAACTAAGCTTTATTTGGTGGAGGAAAGTTCTCTATTAGAAGTTCTTTTATCTTCTTTTTTAATTCTTCAATAGAAAACCCTTCATTACGTAATGTTAAGTTAAAACTCTTCTTATCTCGGAATGAGATTCTATAAATGCTTTCTAATCGTTCTCCATCAGTTTTATCTCTTTTTTTTATCCTTTGAATTAGCTCCTTTATATCCATTCCATATTCAGGTCTCTTTATGTCATTAGAAATTCTTTGGGCTATCACGCGAGCTGCGACTTCTAGCCAGATTGTTAAACCATTTGTTCCAATAGCAAAAGGGGCTAATCGCCCAATAAAAATCCCTCCCTCCAGTAATGCTGTTTTTAAAGCTCTTTTTTCAATCTCAATATCCACTTTTTGAGCAAATTCTTCGTTTTGAGTCATTTGGATATGTTTCATGAATTCATCCAGATTTCGTTCTTTCCATCCTGAGTCAATAGCGATTTTTCTAATAAAATCTCCTGCTTCACTAATTTTTAGATAGGTATTATGGACTTTCCTGAAGTATTCTTGAATGAATAATGCAGTTATGGACTTTCCTGTACCTGAAAATCCGCCGATTGCTATAATAGGTGTGGTGCGTGCATTTATAACAGAAGAAAATTCTTCATAGAGTTGTGATTCATACTCCTGAAGAGCAGGAATATAAGTACCCATTCCAAGTTCCCTATTACTTAAAATTTGGTTTTCGTTTATTCAAGAAAGCGTCGACACCCTCTTTTAGATCTTCATGTGAGAAACAAAGTGCAAAGAGCTCCATTTCCATCCGAATTGCGTCTAATAAAGCCATTGAAGTTCCTCTAGTAATCGCTTCTTTAGCCATGCTTAATGCAAATGATGGGCCTTTTGCTAGACTTACAGCCATTTTCATGACTTCTTCTTGTAATTCTTCTGGAGGTACAATTTTATTGAGAAGGTTAATCTCATAAGCTCGTTTTGCATCAATATTTTTTCCAGTGAATATCATTTCTTTAGCTATACCATTTCCTACTAGTCTGGGTAATCTTTGGGTACCGCCCCCTCCTGGAAATAATCCTAAATTAATTTCAGGTTGTCCTAAGAGTGCTTTCGAGCTAGCGATTCGTATATCACAGGCCATTGCCAATTCTAAACCCCCTCCAAGGCAATAACCATTAATTGCAGCAATAACAGGAATAGGAAGGTCTTCGATATTATTTAGTACTGTTTGAAGCTTATAGATAAAGTCTCTGATTGTAACTGGATTTTTTCCTTGAAAAGTCGGTATATCTGCACCTGCAATAAAAGCTTTAGGTCCTGCTCCTGTTATGACTAAAACTCTGGTATCTTTTGAGTTTTTTATGAATTCAATGCAGTCATTGAGTTCTTGAATAGTTTCAGGATTCAAAGCATTCAGAACTTTTTCACGATTAATTGTGATGGTAGTTATATTATTCTCAGTTTTTACTAACAAGTTTTTATATTCCATTTTTAAACCTCAAATGTAATTCTGGCCAATACTATGATTTACTATTCAATACAGATATGAGAAGTCACCTATAAAGAGTGATTCGAAATTCATCACCAAATAATTCTCGAAACTAAACTCCTCAAACAGATTGATTTCTTTAAGTATTAAAGATCTTAGATAATTAAGATCAGTTTAATTGCACATCTGGAAAGAAATCCTTTTAAAAAGTTGTGTTTATACTCCCCTTCAATTACAGAAATCCGTACTCTTACTAGCTGTATAATAATGTACTCTGTTTTTCTCTCCTCTTCTTCCTTCTCTCCAACCCTTTTATTCAAATATCCATTCTAATAACTCTTTAAAGATTGATGGATTATCCAGCCATTACTGAACCAATCCTTGATTCAATATCTTGTGAGTTCTGATTGGTTTTTTAACAATTCAAATAATTTTTTAATTAGTTTAAGCTCTCTATCCTTTAAAACATTCTCATTTATTATTGAGGGGTCTAATCCTCTAGTCATTGACGTACGAATTGTTTCCTGTAATATTCTTGCGACTCTCATTTCATAACTAGGCATCTCTCATCATTGGGAGAGAGGAACAACTAATTTTATGTAATGCTTTTCGACTGGATTATGGTATTCTTTTGCTCATTTTGCGATTAATAGTTCACAATATATTATCAATGTTATCTTCATCCGTAATAAACCATTGAGGAATTGTACAATAGGAAGTGGATTCTTCTTCTTGTGCAAAAAAAAAGGAATGAGATGAAACAGAATTAAATCCGTTGTTTCCATTTATAATAATTCACTAAATAGCGGAAAGCTTGTACCATTCTTTCAGGGCTAGGAAAAATTGGATAATCTTTGGAATTAAGAAATTTAACTGCAGGTGAATTCTCTGAAGTTAAAAGGGTTGTAATTAAAATAGGTTTACTGTATTGTTGAGATAGGCTAATAATTTCCTCAAATAAATTTATTTCAGCATCAGCTATAATATCTAGACTTTCTTTTTGATCTTCTGGAATTAATGGGGATTCTTTGGCCAAATTGGCTAAAAAGCTGAAACCACCAATACCTAATAGTAGTATTGCTTCTACAATAGGCATTTCTTTTAATATAATCTCGATTATGTCTCTAATATCGTTAAGATTCAAGCTGGCTACAGTATCAATAGGGTTCCCTTTTGACCAATAGGAAGGGAGAATTTTATTGATTTGGTCATATGCTTTATCGGATAATGGTTCTAGAGTAATACCATGTTTTGAACAAGAATCAGCCGCCATAACACCCCATCCACCACCTAAAGTCAATACTACAACCTTACCTCGAGGAAATTTAAATTCTGACCATCGTGAAAAGATTAAGACTAGATCAAACATTTCTTCAAGTGTTTTTATAACAATAGCTCCAGCATTCTCTAAAACATCGGTGAAAATTTCGTCATCTCCTGTAATAGCTCCAGTGTGTGACATAGCTGCACGTCGGCCAGCTTTAGAACCTCCTGCCTTCAAAATTATTATAGGTTTAGTCTTTGAAATCTCTTTTACTAAGCTCACGAATCGTCGTGCATCCTGAATTCCTTCGACATAGAGGCCTATAACTTTAGTTTTATCATCATGTTTCCCAAAGTATTCTAAATATTCAGACATTGATAGGTCGGCCATATTACCCGCTGAAACATAAGCATTTAATCCAATACCTCGTTGTGCTGCTACTGATATACCAATTGTACCAATATTTCCAGATTGAGAAACAAATGTCATATCACCTTGTTTTAACCCATATATTGGCCACATTACGGCTGTAAGTGAGATCCTCGTTGAAACAATTCCCATACCATTAGGTCCGATAATTCGAATAGCATTTTGTTGTGCGAATGCTGCAATTTTATCCTCCAATATTCGGCCTTCTTCGCCAGATTCTTTAAAACCTGCAGAAATAATAACAACATGATGAACGTTACGTTGAACTGCTTGTTCCAAGATAGAAAGAACAATACTAGCCCTTACAATGATAATAATTAGGTCTAATTTAACTTCATTTGGAATATCAAGAATTGTAGGATATGCTTTATGGCCTAAGATTTCAGTTTTTCGTGGATTCACGGGGAAGAATTGCCCCTTGTATTTATTTTGAACGATATTATGCCCCACGATATACCCCCACGAATGCAGCTGATCACTTGCTCCTACAAGAGCGATTGCTTGTGCTTGGAAGAAAGGGTCTAAATTGAGTGCCATTGTTTCTCCTCTGGTAGTTGTGCTTTTTTTTTACTCCGAAAGCGCTGTGTGTTAGGAAATTTGCTAGAGATAATAAAGATTATTAACTTCAGAGGTTGAAGAAAATTATAAAAAGAATAAATATCTCGTTTTATCGAAATACTAAGTAAGAAAAAAAAATATTGGATCATTCTTCATGAAATTCATCTAGTTCTGGGATAATTGTTTGTGCGATCCGTTCAAAGAACTCTAGTTCATTGAAGTATTCTGAAATAGATATTTTGCTATCACTAATCTTGAAAAACATTTTATTATCTTTAAAAAGCTCATCATCTGAAAACACAAAAGTTGATTGGCTATTTTGCGAAGATATTCTATATTGCTTGTATTGACCTAAGAAATCCCATTTTAAAGGTTCTGAATCCAAGATACAATATTCTTCTGTGGATATAATTTCAAATCCTAATAATAAATCATTTAAAATCCATAATGGAATAGCCATCTGTATTTTTTCCCAGTACCCAATCAAAGCGAGTTCAATATTATCATGAATATTCTTTGGTGAGGTGTATTTTCTTAGAATAAAGCTGATGCTACATTGTGAGAGAAATTCTTTGATAAATGACCAAAAGATTCTCTTGTTGTCCTTCTTGTATATTTTTTGGGGGAGTTCGAGAATTGATGATAATGATGCCCCGAAATCGTTAATCTCGAACTCCAAAAGCCACGCTCGATGAGGTAGCTCTAAAAAATCATGAATTGATTGCTGATTATCCTTAATCACCATTTTTACTCACTTTCATTTAACTCTGTCATGTTCTGGGTATTCTCCTTATTAGCACCCTAAAAATTAAAAAATAAACTCTCATATATTTTGCACTTTACTCTGAATGATCTTATAAAAGACAATATCTATGGGAATGAAAAATAAAATAGAGGACTATTAATGAATCTAGGACTGCAAAAAAAGGTTGCATTAGTTGCAGCATCAAGTAAAGGGTTAGGAAAAGCAGTTGCAATTGGATTAGCGACTGAGGGAGCCCATGTGTGTATATGTGCTCGAAATAAGGAAGAACTTGAAAAAACAAAGAATGAAATCCAACAATATGGAACTGAAGTACTCGCATTCACAGCAGATCTTACTCAATACAATCAGGTAAAAAATCTGGTAGGTAAAACATTAGATTATTTTGGAAGAGTTGACATTCTGGTAACAAATTGCGGAGGGCCTCCTCCAGGTAGTTTTTTAGACTTTTCTATTGAAAATTGGAGACATGCAATCGATTTGAATTTAATGAGTACTATATATCTATGTAAAGAAATTCTTCCCATTATGATTAAACAGAACTCTGGCCGAATCATTATGATAACAAGTGTTTCTGTTAAACAGCCTATTCCTGGCCTTATCCTTTCGAACGTTGTACGAGCTGGGGTTACTGGGCTAGCTAAAAGTTTAAGTAATGAGTTTGGGAAAAGAAATATCCTTATTAATACAGTATGTCCAGGTTATACAAGTACAGAACGCGTTAAACAACTAGCTGAAACAATTTCTCGCGACCGTCGAGTTGAGAAAGAAAAAATTATTCAGGAGTGGGCAAATCAGAATGCTGTTGAACGTTTAGCAAAACCCGAAGAATTTGCTAATGTAGTTGTATTTTTAGCCTCAGATAAAGCAAGTCACCTTACAGGAACCTCAATTCAGGTCGATGGAGGTTATGTTAAATCATTACTTTAATAATCGGATTCAAAAATGTTAAACTTTAGATCTCACAAAAAATAATATCCCTTAAGATATTAATTATCGAAAACAAAGAAGCAAACAAATAATCACACCTCTTTTTTCTTTATCTATTACACTTGAGTTAACTTATTTAAGGTCGAATACACTGTGGCAAAACTAGAAGACATTTTTGAAAATGTAATTGGAAAAAAATTAGTTTTACTTGGAAATGAAGCGCTAGCAAGAGGAATTGTTGAATCAGGTGTCGCTGGCCTATTCACTTATCCAGGTACACCTTCATCGGAGATTCCGGGGGTTCTTTACGCAGCTCAAAATGTTTTACAAAAGATGGGTTATAATCTATATCTGGAATGGAGTATAAATGAAGCTGTTGCACTTGAGTCTGCGTATGGTTATTCTTTTTCAGGTCAACGTGCTATTTTTATCTGTAAACACGTTGGATTAAACGTTGCCGCTGATGCTTTTGTAACCCTAGTTAATGCAGGAGTTAAAGGTGGTTTAGTTCTCATAGTGGCTGAAGATCCTCATATGCACAGTAGTCAAAATGAACAAGATAATAGATGGTACACTAAATTAGCTAATATACCAATGTTTGAACCTAGTGATGCTCAGGAAAGCAAAGATATGCTAAAAGATGCTTTTCTATTGAGTGAGAAGTTTGAAACACCAGTAATTTTACGAACAGTCACGCGTATTGCACATTCCCGTTCAGATGTCATTTTAGATTCAATAGTAATACCAACTTTTCAAGAGAATATTTCACTAGAGATTGATCCAAAAAGATTTGTTTGTGTTCCTTCGAATGCTCGTCATAATAAGCAACGAATGTTGGAGTTAGATCGTGATATTAGTAGTTATTTATCAGAATCCAAATGGAATCGTTTAGAGGAAGGTATT
>JBHLKP010000021.1:0-33573 GCA_048886525.1 Candidatus Hodarchaeota archaeon
GTATGTGGAATCAAATTTGCAAAAATATTCCTTGAATCATTAGGCATTAACATAACTTCTTACCAAGAGGAGGGAAAAAAAGTGAAGAAAGGAGATCTTGTATTAGAATTAAGGGGAAAAAGTAAAGTAATCCTTAGTTCAGAGCGTATTGTATTAAATCTAATCATGCGTCTTTCAGGAATAGCAACGCAAACACATAAGTTTGTTAAAAAGGTTGAACAGTCAGGTCAAGATATTATTATTGCAGCTACGAGAAAAACAACTCCAGGGTTTAGATATTTCGAAAAATATGCTGTTTTCATTGGGGGAGGAGATCCTCATAGATGGAGTTTATCTGATACTATTTTGATTAAAGAGAACCATCTTAAATTATTTGAGGAGAATGCCATTAAAGAAATCTCAAAACGAATAAAGAACAAGGTCTCATTTTCGAAAAAAATAGAAATTGAGGTCGAGAATCTAGATGAATTAAAATCAGTTTTGAGTTTATCTCCAGATATAATCATGTTAGATAACTTTAAGATTAAGGATATTCAAGAAGCAATCAAAATAGTTCAACAAACATCAAATCATATCAAACCTCTTATTGAGGTAAGTGGAGGAATATCTGAAAAAAATATTGATAATTATATCATCCCTGGGGTTAACATAATTTCTATAGGAGCTTTGACTCATTCTGTAACATCAATGGATTTTTCATTGAAAATCAAAGATATTCTAAATTCTGAACCTAATGGAGGCAATTTTAGTGATAATTAGTGTACTCCGTGGACTTATTATATCCATAATATCAGCTATAGTCATAACTTTTATGGTACTTTTCTTCACACCTTTATTACCGTTTAATCCACTTGAAGGTTTGTTGGGGATATTGGTTTTTCTTACTATTACTGCTGTTTCTTTTTTGGTTTACGCTTTTTTACCTTCAGAATCCTCAAATTCCCGATCCATGTCGACTAATATGCAACCAGATATATCTAACGAAACAAAAACCTAAGGGTGGTAATATGGCACATTTAAAGGGATTTATATCTAAAAATGCTGATATTCACTCTGTTTTTATCTCAAATAGAGCTATCATTTATGGAAAGTCGAATATTGCTAAAAATGCTATAATAGACCCTTTTGTTATTATTGGATATCCTGTTCGTTCCGGAATAAAAAAAATGATTTCCACGGAGATAAAGAATTTATCTATCGAAACCAATTATGATCAGGTATCTTCTGGATCATCAATAGGTAAAAATAGTCATATAAGATCATTTACAACCGTTTATGAGTCATCCACTTTAGAAGAAAAAGTAGAAACTGGTACAAATGTTACTATAAGAGAAAATTGTTATATTGGTTCTGGTAGTATTATTGGTAGTAGCACTATTCTTGATAGCGACGTAAAAATCGGAAAGAATGCCAGAATTCAATCAAATAGCTTTATTCCTCCAAAAATCGTTCTAGGAGATAATGTCTTCCTCGGCCCAGGAGTTAAATTTTCAAACGATAAATATCCTGTTAGTAACAAATTGATTTCGACAGTTGTAGAAGATAATGTTGTGATTGGGATAGGAGCTATCATCCTTCCCGGATTAAGAATTGGAATGGGATCTATTATTGGAGCGGGTTCTATTGTAACAAATAATATTAACCAGAACAGTGTAGTAATGGGATCACCTGCAAAACAGATTATGACAAAAGAAGAATATGAGAAGAAAAAAATAAAATATGAGAAATAATCAGAATACACAATCACAAGGAGCCTTTTTGCACTTTGGACAATAAAATGGATATTTTTCCCAAGCTGCATGATTTAAGTTAATATCAAGTAGATTACAAACAGAACAAAGCCAAGCTAGAATATCAGCTACTTCTTCTTCAAGAGTTCTTTTATCATCCTTTAAATATGCTTCAAAGAGTTCTCCTACTTCCGTTTGTAACCACATCAGGCTTTTTTCAATACCTCTCTTCCGATCTCTTTTCTTATAAAGTGTCTTCATCAGCTTTTGAAAATCAGTTATAGTATAATCTGTCATTTACACACCTTACGGATATTTTATTCGTGAATGATCGCCTATATCAAGATCCGACAATCCTCCTACTAACTCAACTCTATCTCCGACTAAAGAACCGTTGATACTAGCGTTCTTTACATAAGATTTAGTACCGATAATAGAAGAAGAGATGATAGATCTTTCGATTTTTGTCCCTCTATCGATACTAACATAGGGACCAATTATTGAATGTGAAATCTCACAATCTGGTTGTATTGCAACAGGAAAAATCATAATACTATTATCAAAATCACTCGCTATCTCCGATTTTGACATTTTACTTAAAACATATTTGTGAGCATCTAGCAATGCTTCTTTTCTTCCGCAATCAAACCATCTTCCCGACTCTATCGTTCCGAGAACACGCCCTTTCTGAACCATAATTTGAAGAGCATCAGTTAACTGAATCTCACCTCCAGTTCCAATTTGATTTTTAGTTACAAGCTCTTCCAATGACTCTTTTAATGAAACAGAATCTCGTATAATATATACACCTGTGATTGCTTTTGAAGATGTTGGGTTTTTCGGTTTTTCCTCTAAATTCTTAATTTGGTTTGAATTTTTATATGTAGTTACAATCCCATATGCCTGAGGGTTTGATACAGACTTGATAGTAATCGCTCCATCCCAATTTTGATACTTATTAAATTCATCTAACATCTGAGAAAAAGAATTTTCATACAAACTATCCCCTAATGCAATTAACACTGATTCCCCATCAAGGTAATCTTCAGCCAAGAAAATAGCATGGCCTAATCCTTTCCGTTCTTTTTGTTCAATAAATGTTAAATTGTTAGAATTCCCGTAATTGGATGTAACATAATCTATTATTTGATTTTTTTCATATCCTACTATAATGATGATATCAATGATTTTGGCTTCAACGACACTGTCCAAAATGTGAGAAATTATTGGTTTATTACCTAATGAAAGGAGCGCTTTTGGTTTTGTATGAGTGAGAGGTCGTAAACGAGTTCCTCTACCTGCAGCTGGGATAATACATCTCATGAATTTTTCACCATACCTTTCTATGATAAAATTCCTAATGATTAGTCCTATGGTTTCATAGTTAAATCCTTTTAATTAATTTTTTTTCTTTGTTTGAATGACAAGAAAAGAAAAAGTTTTGAAGGCTTTCTCTTATGTTTTCGCTCGCAATAATCACCATCGCTATCCTTGCATTAGTTATCTCAGGAATCATTACACGCTTTCTTATACCTTGGATTATTAACGCATCATTAAAACAGGGCATTACCACGGTAGATGCGCATAAAAAAAATCAACCTACTATTGCAGAACCAGGAGGTTTAGCTGCTCTCTTGGGATTCATATTTACTATTTTAATAATAATTTTTGTTTGGGAATATTCAGATTTTTATTTTGGAATATTCGAATCTGAAATTTTCGAACCTCTTCTAGCAGGGCTCCTTAGCGTTGTAATTGCAGGTTTAATTGGATTTCTTGATGACGTATTTAAAATTAAATGGCGTGAAAAAATCTTACTTGGATTTTTACCAGCAATTCCATTAATGGCATTAAACGTAGGAACTAGTACAATTAATCTAGGAATTCTGGGCTTAATTGACTTAGGAAATATTCTCTACCTTCCAATTGTTGGATATGTTAATCTATATAGCCTACTTTTTATTCCTTTAGCTGTGAATTTTGCTTTTAACTCATTTAACATGTTCGCTGGCTTTAATGGATTAGAAGCTGGCAATGGTTCCATTTCCCTTATAATAATCCTTTTTATGGCTCTTTATATCGACAACCCGATTGTTACCCTTTTCGTTTCATCATTACTAGGTGGATATATTGTACTACTTAGATTTAATTGGTTTCCAGCCAAAACTTTAATTGGAGATGTAGGAACTTTAACTCTTGGAACAGGTATTATCGTAGCTCTAATAATTGGTAATATGGATCGTTTAGCAGTGGGATTATTTGGCCTCCATTTTCTTAATTTCGTACTATTCGCGATTTATCTAATGACAGATCAGGATTCAAAATTAGCCACTATAGATGAAAACGATAATATTGTGGCTCCCTGTCCCTATACTGTGTATTGGATATTGCCGTATTATTTAAAAAATATTGGAGAAAAGCAAAATGTTATAATTCTCCTAATAATCCACACAATCATAAGTTTGGGTATTTTAATACTTTCATTACCAGCTTATTCTCCCTGAATCTCTGGAGCTTGTTCTCGTGGCTCATTTAACTAATAAAAAATTATTAGAAGCACTAAATGAACTTACACAAGAACTCATAAATGAACCAGCGCCAACACGAGCGAAATTGGAGACTCTTAAAAGAATTGTAGCAAAAAAGTATAGATTAAAAAGATTTGTTCGTAACTCTGAGATTCTAGAATTCATTCTTAACTCAAAACATTTAACAGAGTACGATAAAGATTATCTCCAGCAGTTCCTCCAAGTACGCAGAGTGAGAACAATCAGTGGTATAGTAGTAGTCGCAGTTATGACAAAACCTTCTTCCTGTCCAGGTAATTGCATTTATTGCCCTGATGTGGATGGAGCACCAAAATCGTATACTGGTAGAGAACCAGCAGCAATGCGAGGTGCTCAGAACAAATTTATTCCACGAAAACAAGTTGAAGCGCGTCTGAATCAGCTTAAAAGTATTGGGCACACTCTAGATAAAGTTCAACTTGTTATAATGGGGGGAACATTTTTAGCAAATCCTATAAACTACCAGAATTTTTTTGTCAAGGAATGTCTGGATGGTATAACAGGGATTACGAGTACGAATCTAGAAGAAGCAAAAAATAATGCAGACTCCAGTACCAATCGTAATGTTGGAATTACTTTCGAAACACGACCAGATTATTGTACTGATTCACATGTAAGTAGAATGTTGGAATTAGGTGGAACATTTACAGAAATTGGTGTTCAAACTTTATCTGATAATATTTTACAGTTAATACAACGTCACCATAATCTAAAAGATGTTGAAAAAGCAATCCGTTTCGCTCGAGATGGAGGGATGAAAGTCACCGTTCACATGATGCCCAACCTATTTCAGACCCCTGAAGAAGATATAAAAATGTTTGAAAAACTTTATACCGATCCAAGATATATCCCTGATGCAATTAAAATTTATCCCACCTTAGTTTTACCCAATACACGCTTATTTGATTTATGGAAAAAAGGAGAATATCATCCGTACAGTAAAGAAGAGGTTATAAGAGTTATAGCCACAATTAAAGCTATTACTCCTCCGTTCGTTCGGATTCAACGGATCCAGCGCGATATTCCTGCTTATCTAATAGTAGATGGAATACGCTCAGGAAATTTACGGGAGGAAGCACGAGAAATATTAACACAACGTCATGAAACATGCTCCTGTATTCGTTGTAGAGAAATTGGTCATCAAATAAACTTGGGTGACACTTCATGGATTGAAAAAGACAAAAAATACCAATTTTTTGACTATCCTGCTTCTGATGGCAAGGAACATTTTATTTCCCTTGAAACATTTGATAGCAAAACATTATTTGGCTTTTTACGCCTTCGAGAGCCTTCAAGCTCCGCCTTTCGTCCTGAAATAATTAACTCTTCAGCAACAATTATTAGGGAACTCCATGTTTATGGAAAACTTGTCGGAATAGGAAAACTTCCCAAAAACCAAGAATGGCAACATCGAGGAATAGGACAAGAATTGATTTCCCTTGCTGAAGATATTTCTCTCAAACAGGGATTCAATAAAATTCTTGTTACATCTGGTTTAGGGGTTAAAGATTACTATCGTAAGTTTGGCTTTAAAAATGATGGCGTGTACATGGGAAAAAACTTGTGAGACAATCCAGATAAATCTGTAACCTTATATCTTACTCAAATGATATTATTTTACTCAAGTAACTGGCTTTTAACAAATTCATTTGAGTCTTGAGTGATCTATTTCTTAAATATCAAGCCATTCTGATTCTAAAGGAGACAATATATAATAGATTTTTAATATTGAAGTAGATTAATAATTCTCTGTTAATTTAAAGATTCATAATATTCTTTTTTCATTCAATCATCTAGAAAAGGCATAAAATTAATTGCTTAATCCACAACTAATTGTAGTAAATAAATACTCCTACCCCTTTACGTTATAGAAACAGTAGGGCCGATAGCTCAGCTTGGTAGTAGCGCCTGCTTGGCAAATTATGCTCAAAAGAGCATAGATCCTTAATGCAGGAGGTCGTGGGTCCAAATCCCACTCGGTCCATTCATCATTTTTAAGAATTTGAAATTTATTCATATATTGTTTTGAATTAATTCTTGTTATATCTATTATCTGTTAAATACTGGTGATATAAAATCGAAGCTTTCATTCTAAATTGAAATTAAAATTAATAACAGCTTTATATCAATTAGCTAGAGCTATATTAAAAATCTCAGCAAATCACTTTTCAATTAAATCACGATAATCTTATTCGGTGATTTATTCTCTTTTATTGTGGAGAAACATCCAATGATGACTGAAATTCGGATTTTAAGCCGTGGGGGCCAAGGAGGTGTCACAGCTGCAAAATTACTAGCGAAAGCTGGTCATATCGATAAAAAATTTGTACAGGCGATTCCTAAATACGGAGCAGAGCGAAAGGGAGCCCCTATCTATGCGGATGTACGCATCGCAGACGAACATGTAAAAACTCATGCACCAGTAATTACAGCAAATACTCATAGCTGGATTATTTTAGAACCTTCCCTAGTCGAAACTATCCCCTTCGATGATCTGATGCCAGGTACCATTATTATTGTTAATGCACAAGAAATTCCATCTATCCTTAAAGAACGAAAAAACTTGAAGATAGGTAAAGTAGACGGTGTATCTATTGCTCGAGAATGTGGTTTAATTAAATCTGGTACCGTTATGGTAAGTACAACTATGCTAGGAGCTTGGATTAGCGCTACAAACGAGATGGTTAGCTTAGAAGCTTTGAAAGAAGCAACAAGGTACCAATTTGGGACTGGTAGCTTAACTGATTCTAATATTAGATCAATAGAAATTGCCTATGAGCAATTTGAATTTGTAAATTAAGTACATTACTAAGGTAATCCAAATGACTGATGAAAATGAACTGGAAGATCCGATTTTACCCCTAGGGAGACCTACGATTGGATCAGCCGGGAATACAGGTACTTGGAGAACAAGTAAACCAATTTTTAAGGAAGAGACATGTATAAAGTGTTATGAATGTTGGATATCCTGCCCTGAGGGCACTATTCGAGTTGACGCAGATGGAGAATACCCATACGTCGATTATGTCTACTGTAAGGGCTGTGGAATCTGTGTACATGTTTGTCCAAAAGACGCATTAGAGATGAAACCAGAATAGGTGAAAGAAAATGGTTCAGACATTGGAAAAACAACAAGTTGAAATACTAACAGGAAATGAATCTGTTGCCACTGCAGTTAAACTAGCGAGACCTAAGGTTATAGCAGCTTATCCCATAACGCCACAAACAACAATAGTCGAAACTCTCTCAGGAATGGTTGCAAGAGGTGAATTAGACTGTGATTACGTCAATGTTGAAAGCGAACATAGTGCAATGGGTGCTGCAATTGGAGCCTCACTAGGAGGTGTAAGAACTTTTACTGCAACTAGTGCACACGGCCTTTTGTACATGGCTGAAATGTGTTTTTGGGCGGGATTAACACGAGTACCAATAGTCATGCCTGTAGTAAATCGTTCCCTAAACCCCTGGAATATTTGGCCCGACCATCAGGACTCAATGGCTTTAAGAGATGCGGGTTGGATTCAGTTTTATGCCAAGAATAATCAGGAGGTCCTAGATCTTACTATCTGCGCATTTAAGATCGCTGAACATCATAAGATATGGATGCCTGTAATGATTTGTTTAGATGGCTTCATTCTGAGTCATACGTCAGCTCAAGTCTCAATTCCAGCACAAGAAGATGTAGACGAGTTTTTACCCCCATTTAAACCATTAGCTATGCTTGATAATAAAGAACCATTCGCACACGGCTCTTTAACTGATTCGGAGGGAATATGGGAACTACGAATGTCACTGATAGATGGATTTAACAATGCACGTGTTATAATTCCTAGAATATTCCAAGAATATTCGGAAAAATTCGGAAGACTCAGTAAAGAAATGATAGAAATTGTAGGTGACATTAATGGAGCAGAGGTAGCAATAATTGCCATTGGAACTCTAGGTGAAGAGGCTGAACAAGCACTAGAAATCTTGAGTCAGAAAGATATTAAGGCCGTTGTTATTAGGTTACGCGTTTTTCGTCCATTTCCGAAAAAAGAGTTGATTGCTGCTTTGAAAAAAGTACCTAAAGTTTTAGTTATTGATCGTGCTGTTTCATTTGGTAATTCTGGTCAGATTGCTATTGAAGTTCAAGCTGAATTATTCGCGCATAAGATTGATATTGAATTCCACCAAATTATCAAAGGATTAGGAGGAATGGACGTAACTTATATGGATATTGTAGCTGAAGTTGAAAAAATTATGTAATGGAGAAAGATGAAAATGAGTATAAAAATACCTCAATTGCTAAATCGTCCTGATGTTTTATTAAGAGGAAATTTTGCATGTGCAGGATGCGGACTTTCTATTGCATACAGAACGGCCATTTCAGCTCTTGAGAATCCAATTGTAGTAATTCCTGCATGTTGTGCCTCGGTTATTCAAAGTTTACATCCTAATGTCACTTATAATGTACCAACTTTGAATATTGCTTTTGCGGCTCACGCCAGTGCCGCTTCAGGTATCGCGCGGGCAAAAAAACGAAGAGGAGAAAAAGTTACTACAGTTGTTTGGTCTGGAGATGGCGGAACTTATGATATTGGAGTATCTACGTGGTCTGGAGCAGCAGAAAGGAACGAAAATATCCTACATTTTTGTTATGATAATGGATTTTACTCAAATACTGGTGCTCAACGAAGTAGCGCTACTCCTAGAGGAGCTATAACTACTACTACCCCTACTGGTAAAAAAGATAAAAGAAAGAGCATTGCTCGTATTATGATGGCCCACGATATACCTTACATTGCTACTGCAAGTGTAGGTTATCCACGAGATCTTTATAGTAAAACAAAAAAGGCAGCTCAAATAGAAGGGTATAGATTCATTCTTATTGATGCTCCATGTCCAACTGGATGGAATTCTGATCCTGCTATAACCCGAGAATTAGGGAAGTTAGCAGTTCAAACTGGATATTTCCCTCTCTATGAAGTAGAAGAGGGTAAACTTGCGTTTAGTAAACGTGGCGCTCGTTTTCGCGATCCAGAAAGACGAAAACCTCTCAAAGAGTATCTTGGAAAACAAGGGCGCTTTAAAAAGATGAAACCTGAAGATATTGAAGCCTTAGCAAGAGATCTTCAGCGTGAATGGGAATTACTGGAAAAATTTGAGTAGGAACGAAAAGGGAGGCACAAGAAAGTTTCTTACACCTTACATTTCTAGGATATAAAATCATAGGATATTAATTTATGAAATATAAAGTTTTTATCCTTTAATATTGGCCTTTTTTTAATAAAATTGCTCTATTCTCCAGTTTTTTTAACTGGGGAACAAATATGTTTTATAAATAGCTTCTTACAGAAAAATGTTTGAAATTATTTTAGAGACATTTCCATATATTAAATTATATGGTTAGACGAATTAAGGTTTTTAAAACGTTTCCTTGTCATAATGTAGGTCTTGAGTATAAATTACATCTTATCTACCATGTATATTAAGCATAAAATGGGTATTATTAGCTAAGTAAAAAATAACGGCGTTTTTTTATATCATTTCAGATTTCGGGGCTAATTAGTCATTTTAAACACATTTCAAATTAGAAATTACGCTTCAATTATAGATTGAAGATATAAATAGATGTTTTACTAGCCGATATGAAGTCTTTTTAATGGTTATTTAGGCTTAATTCTGTTAGATGAATACTTAGTAGAGAAGGATCGTATCATGTCACAAACAACGTATTGTACTAATTGTGGGAAAGAAATTAGTGTAACAGCTCGCTTCTGCCGTTTTTGTGGTACTCCAGTAAAGAAGTCAAGAGATCAACCAGCACAGTCAGAATTTACTCCTCGTTCTTATACTGAACCACCTACTCCTGCAAGAAAACCTTTTGTTCCTCAAACTGAACCTAGCGAGGAAATTCCAGATGAAATTTTGAATGATCTGTACGCTAGATTACGAAAAGACCAAATTAAGAAAAGTTTGAAGGATCTACTAAATGAAATTGATGAATTAACAAAGAAGGTTGAAATTGGTTTGATAGACGAAAGCGAATCAACTGAATCAATTAGCAAAATTCAATCAGAGATTTCAGCTCTTCAGGAAGAACAAAAAACGCTTCAAACAAAACCATTAGAGATTGAAACTTTATCTGCAGAAGAAAAAAAATGGCAAAAACGACTTGAAAAAATTGAAGAGAAAAAACGAGCTCAAGTAGTTTCAAATGAGGTTTATTCTTCTCTACGTGATGAATATGCTTCAGAACTAGCATCTATTCAACAGAAACTTGCTATCGAAGAAAGAAAGGCAAGAAGATGGCTTGTTGATCTTCAAAAGGGTTCCAGAGATCTAGAAACAAAAATAGAGCGCTTAAAAGTTCGTGGAGAAATTGAAGGTTCAAGCGGTGACGAACTTGCACAAAAATTAAAAGATCTAAAGTTGGAACAAACAAAAAAGGCAACAGCTGCAGAGGTTCTCACGCAACTACTAGGATCTTTCTAGAGTAAAAAGGATACAATCTGTTCTTTATCGATTTTTATATCATGGGAGAGAGTAGCAATTTTTTCTTTTATATTTGGGATTTCTTCTTTCAATTCTGAATATAAGGTTTTTTTTTCATCGAATTCTTGGATTAAGCGTGTAGCTTCAGAATATTGAGGATTATTAGCTAATTTTTTCTCAATTTCATCAAGTTTTTCTTCAAGTTTCCTTAATCCTGCATATTTTTCTAAAATTTCTTTTTTTATAATAAAATTCCTCAATTCATCTGAATGAGTGAAATTAAACCAATTTTTCGAGCTTATTAATTCAAAGCCATGTGTTTCAACAATAAACACAATTTGACGCCATAAATCCTCATTCAAACCTTTAAATCGGGTTGGTTCTAGTACTAGTCCTAATAAATCTTCTCTTTGGTCCAACATTCGATTTTCTCGTCTTTCAATCATTTTTACGTATCTTTCTATACATGAAGTTATAATCTTTAAGAATAGAGATAAATCGGGATCTGCAAGAAGTTTTTCCTTCTCACTTAGGAGTAAAAAAATACCACTCTTTTTCCGAATGTTTTCAGCCTTATCCTTTAAACTAGGGAGATTTTTCTCTAATTCTGTGATTCTAATCTTTAGATCGCTTATTTTCCCTTTTACTTTTACTAGATATGATTTTGTTTCTTCTTTTTCTGAAATTTTTGCATTTATTGTATTTAATTGGCGTAGAAGTGATTCAAAGAATTTTTTCCCATCAGAATCGCTCAAAACAAACAGATCCTGCTTTTTGATCGCATCCTCAAATAGATCTTGGAATTCATCGGTTTCTAATTGCTTCAAATAGTATTTTTTTATGTCTCGTATCATTTTTTCGTCTTTTTGGATCCTTATTGGAGGTTCAACACTTTTTTTCAATTTTAATTCTATTTTCTTTAAATCAAAGTCTATAACTTCTAATTCTTTTCGATAACCTCTACGAGAGCGAGATTTCAACTGAGATATCATTTGGTATTCATTTAGATTCTCAAAAATATCAATTAAAATAGCTCCATATCTACAAATATTTGCTGTTGATGCTGGTATAATTACTCTTGATTCTTGGGCACTTGTAACAATATCAATGGATTGTTTAATAAGAGAAATAGTACTATCAGCTAATCTAAATCCTTTACGTTTAGAAGTATTGATACGTAAATGATCCTTGGGAAAATATTTTGTACCTATAGTAAGGAATCGTTGTTTGGCATATTCTTGGGGATCGAACTTAGTAGCCATTATAGAAATTTCCTCATTATGATTAATATTTTGATTTGAATTCTTTTTTTATCTAATTATCCTATTTAAATGACCCAAATTCTCCCACCTACCTTTTAGAATGACCATCATTCCTCTTCTATTGATAGAATTTCCCACTCACTCATTCTAAGGTTCAATATCATGTCTTCACCATTTGGGCATTCAATCCTTAACACTAATTGCTTTTTACTCTGCAATACTACTTCAGGATGTAAACAGCCTTCTCGAAGCTTTTCCAATAAAAACCGAACATATGAATCTGAAATTGCGGTTAAAGAACCATCTTGAAGGTTTTCCGCAACTTCTCCAGGAAAAATTTGAACCGTACGGCCGCTACGTTTTGTTTCTACAAGTCCAACATTTTCCAACCTATTTAAATGGTATCTAACTGTATCATGATGTACTGGTGGATCGATTCCTTGAGCAATTTGGCTTTGAAATGCGCCTGGATTGTTTAAAACAAAATTAAATATTTTTTTCGCAGTACTGGGCCTTAAAACTGTAAAAATTCGTTCAGCTTCAGCTGATCGTAGCCCTGCGGGATAATATATGCGTTTCCCAGCATACTTTAACGATTTAATCAGCTGATCCTCTTCTAGCCGTTTCAAATGCCAATTTAGGGTACCCTGTGGTAGTTCTAGATATTTCGCTAAATCGTAAAAGTATGATCCTGGATTCTCTGCTAAGATTGAATATATTTTACGTCGTAAAGGATGGAGTAGAAGCGATAAGTTCTCATAATCAGATTCTTCTGTAGCAAAGCTCATGACATGAATCATCTTCCTTAAGGCTTTTTACGACTTCATACTTAAGCTTTTTATTTATCCTTTTCTTTTTTTTGGTGAAATATTGTTCCCTAAATCTATTGGATTAATCGAAGCATCAACCTGTTACCAAAAGGTTTGTACAATAGATGAAAAAGAAGGTCAAAAATCTTTTATATCAATTGGGATGCTTAGAAAAATAGTTAATGACTCTGAACTGATATCTAGTAAGCATGTACTAGATATTTTTATACTTAATCGAGCTAATGATGATTTTTAGAGGTTTCAATAGATAAAAGTAGAAAAAAAAATGTTCGTAGAGTTTGAGCTAACTTGATAGAGTCAAATTAGTGAATTTCTGAAACAGAGGAAAAAGGGGCTAAAAAAAGGATTAGGCAGTAAGAGTAGTTATATCTACCTTGCTAACACCTTTGATTTCAGCTAACTCATCTTTAAGCTGATCTTGGGAGATAGTAAGATCGCTGGAATCCAGATATCCCTCATATGTACAGGAATCTTGCGTAAAGCATAATCCTGTGCTATATAATGTTTTTATCTTGCTCCTCATGAAAACTACGCCCAGTTCCTGTAAAAAGTCTGGTGAAAGTTCTCCAATTTCAATTGCTACTTTGACTACTTCTGGACTTTTTGTAGGGATTATCCTTATTATTTTGGTTGAAGGAGCAAGGATCATTACAGCAGAGCTTTCTTCTACATCCTTTGGTCTGAGGGTTTCAAGAAAATCAGCTGGAAGTGATATTGGTTTTGACTCTTGTAGTTGAATCATTTTTGCGATTGTAACAGCAGACATCTATCATATATCCTCCGCTAACTCATGTTTTTTGTTTTTATTAATGTTAAATATTTATTTTTGAGTTTAGGGGTAATATCAATGGAAATGTGAATTACAAACAATTTGGAATAGTAATTATTTATTAAGGTTTTTGTTTTTTTGCTTAAGTCCTTTTCTTTTGTAAGAAAAGTGAATTCAACCTTTGCCTCACATTATCAAAAATCTTTCAAAAAACCGGTGTTTGTACTCGTTCATAACGAAGATAGAGGCAAGTTCCCATTAACTAACTTTTTGCTGAAAAACCAGTGATTACGCTTCAAATTTAAATTTTCGTTTTATTTACCAATAAAAGAGCCCATTTGTTACTAAAATGGCTCTTAATTTCTATAAATCAGCATTTAAAACTTTCATTTCATAGGGATAGAATTTTATCACTCGTTTTAGTAGTTTTTTTCTTTATTTTGAGGCAAAAACTTATGCACAAGGTAATGTATTTATGTTTTTATCATAAGCTAGAGTATTTATTTTATGAATGTATTTATTCTTATATAATAGGTTTATACCTACACGAGATTTCAGAGTGTTGTGTTTTACGTATTTAGTATTTCTTTTTATCTATTTATTATTAATCCGAATTGATATATGGTTAGTCTTATTAAGCATGATTCAGCACTATCATTTCTGACGAAATTTCAGCTCCTGCGGGGAAATAAATTATGGTATTAGATAGAGATATCCGGATGACAATCTTAGGACATACTGGGGTTGGAAAAACCAGCCTTATTAAGCGATTAAAAGGAGAAGATCCTACTTCAGTTGAAAAAACAATGGATATAACTGTTGAGAAGAAGAAAATTACTCTCCTATCAAGCAAAACACACTCAAAATTAAGTTTAGAGCGATATCGCAAATATAACGTTATTGCTGTTGATAATCCTGGTGATTTTAAATTACGACGTAAATGGCGGGAAGCCATGAGAAAATATAAGACAGACGGAATTTTATTTATGCTTGACCCTATTCAAAGTGTAGAAGCTCAAAGAGTTGCAATGGAAGATTCTTTCAACTATTTTCTTGATAGTTTGAGTTTAGATCCTGATAAAGCTGATAAAAAAGCAAAAAAAAAGAAAACTCTTTTTTTCTTTGTAATTAATAAGATGGATGCTATAAATAACGATATTGAAAAAGCTAGGAAGTTTCTAGAGAATTTTAATATGGTTGTTAAAGATTACAAAATGACTTTTCCTTTTGCAGCATTTGAAGAGGCTTTTATTAGTGTCCATAATTCTCCATATGAAGAAATTGACAACATTTTCCAAAAATGTAAAGAAGCACTCTACTAAAATAGATTAGTGTTTTATAATGACCAAGGTCCATCAAATTATTGTTCGGAACACTCCTGATAAAGGATTAGATATTGTAGATAGTACTATAGGAACACCACGAATCCATGATATTACACCATTTCTTCCAAGCGGAAGACCCTCTGAACTTGATGCCGTTTATTTAACAAAGTTCCAATATTCTTCTGATAGTATCGCCTTGCGATTCACCTTTGATGATGGAAAAGACAGATTTGGTCGTGAACTAATAAAAACACATACACTGCTTATTGACAAACCTTTCTACAAAGAAAAGACTATACAATATTTTATTTCTCCTTTGATAAATGGATCAATGAGTTCTGAAGTTCATAGAATTTTAAATAATACGGATTTTGAAGACATTGATATTTTTCCAGTCCCGTCAAAATTAGTAGAGCTATCTTTTTGCAAGAAACAAGTTCAAGTAACTAGTCTCTCAAAGCTTGATCCTTTGAAGCTTATTCAAATGTTTGGAACCATCGATAGAATAATCCCACCACCATTAAATCCTTTTTTTTCTTTTCAAACAATGTCATCACCTAACATAGGAAAAAGTTATAAAAAACGTTCATTAGTATATTCAACTAAAAAGTTACCTCAATCGTATCAGATTGAGCATTTAGAGAAAACACCTTCAGAATTTTCTACAATAATAGCCTTAACTGAAGCTGCTTCTGAATTATCTTCTCTGAAGGTGCTACAAAAACAATTTTTCATAGGAATACCAGAAAAAAAATTAAGACTGAAAACTAATTTGCGGTTTGGAATTAAAACTATTTCGAAAATCAGAGAAAACTTAGACATACATTTTATTTTATAGAGCTATTATTTCTCCAACACTCTCTATCTTCTATAAGTTTACGAACACATTCTGCAACTTCTGGATCTTCATCATATAATGCAGTACAAAGCGCTTTTTTACTTTTTAAATATGAATATTTTGCCAGATATTGTGCTGCAAACATTCGTTCAAATTTATCGGGATCGTGCTTCAATTTAGCGATCATTTGATTGAAATAATCTATTCTTTCTTCATCCAATTCTCTCAATTATTTCACTATTGATCAATTTAAATTTCTTGACGTTTCTCGAGCTAGAAATGAATATCAACTTTTGGCTTCATTTAGGTAAAACAGTCGTAACCATAATTTACATTTGGAAATGATAATTTATGATTAGAAAAAAGAATCCAACTTTTTTTTCTCCTTTAAATTCTGAACAAACTAATGAAATCTTAACAAAGCTATCTATAGCGTCAAAGGAACTATTAGATCCCCTAGTCACAAAGATATCAAAAAAAAGAAATGATCCCTACCAAATTTTAATTGCTACAATATTGAGTTTGAGAACAAAAGATGAAATGACATACAAAGCAAGTAAAGAGCTTTTTTCTAAAGCAGACACCCCAGAGAAAATTCTTAACCTACCAGTTGAAGAACTTGAAGAAATCATTTATCCAGTAGGTTTTTACAGGAGAAAAGCAGAAACAATAAGAAAAATCTCTAAACGTATCTTAGATGATTATAATGGCAAAGTTCCTGATTCTTTAGATGATTTAGTTAGTTTTAAAGGTGTAGGTAGAAAAACAGCTAACCTTGTGATCACGATGGGGTTTGGAAAACCAGGTATCTGCGTAGATATCCATGTTAGTAGGATTACTCAACGTATTGGAATTGTACCTATCAAAGGAATAAAGGAAAAAGAACCAATTTTTTATGATCCTGATAGTGTTGAAATGATTTTAAGAGAAGTTCTACCAAAGAAATGGTGGATACCAATTAATGATATTCTAGTAAGGTGGGGTCAAAACATATGTACCCCTATCAGTCCTAAATGCAGTAAATGTGTTATTAATGATGTTTGTTTAAGGATTGGGGTTAAGAAAAGTCGATAATTAAGTTTATTTCCTCAGTAACGAAGCTTCGACTGTCTGATGGTTTTGAATGAACCAGTAACATATTTTATGGTTTCTTGACCACCTCTAAAGATATTCGTATTAAGTCCTTTATTTTTGGCAAGAGAATAAGTCAAAAATTCTATCGGAACTGTAAAAATTAACGGTGATAACACAACTTCATTTGGAGATAATATAGGGATTGAGTGTGGCCCAGCTTCATTTTTCAATTCATTAGCAACTAATATTATTGTCTTTGCTTCAATAACATCTCTTAAAACTGGTTCAATTTCCATTATCCTATTTAAAGAGAGACGGTCAGGAGCTATAAAGACTACGGAGCTTTTATCAGTAGTTATAAAATAATTTGTATGACAATATTCTTCAATATCACAAGCGAATCCATTTAAGGCGAATTCGAACATTTTATACGACCCAAAAAGACTTGTTGCATTATTAGAACCTGATGCAACAAAAAATACATTATCTGTTGAATCTTTCAAAGTATTTCCAATATTAATAAAGGATTGGTGATTCTCTATACCTTTTTCAACCAATGAAAAAGCTTCTTGAATACTAGAAAGGTTATTTTCTGATTTAGGGGAAATATAAGCCATCAGAACACTCAATACTGCTAAATTAGCTAGATAAGTTTTTGTTTGAGCACAATCATGATGATAACCAATATATTGTTTAGCTACCTCAGATTCGTAAGAGGACAATTGTACTGATTCTGGGGGAGACGCTTGTATAAGCAGATTGCATTGGGTTTCTTTAATCAATTTTCCTTGTGGATTGTCAGTAATAGCAATAGTTTTAGCACCATACTGTTTAGCATATCGGATCGATTCTATAACGCGTAGAGTGCCTCCAGATACAGAAATACCAATAATAGCAGAATTTTTGAGGTCTTTTTTATGATTAAAATAATTTACAAATTCAAAAGGGGCATAATGTTGCACATTTATGTTTGGACACCAATTCTTACCCAGATAGGAACCATATAAAGCTGCACAATAGCTATCACCTGATCCAGTCAGAATTATTTGCTCTATGTCTTCTTCAATAAATATATTTGCGAGATCCTTAATTTTCGGGTTATTAAAACTTGTTTGAATAATTTCAGGCTGTTCTAACATTTCAGATAACATATGATTAGGTTCATTCATAGTTAATCCCAGAAAAAATTGAATAATTTCCTTTTATATAAAATCTTAAAGCCTAAGCAACTAGATAGGTTTTATTATGTGTTTTAAACAGAAAATGTTTATTGCCAGCTTATTCTTGTACATTTCCAGTCTCTTAATGCTTTGTTTAATTCACCAATATGATGCATATCATGTCTTAGCAAGTAAAGATATTTTTCAAAGATCGATTGAAACCAGTGAAAATTATCCTTCTTGAATAATTCTAAATCATCTTTTGAATCAAATATTTCAGTAATACGATCTTCTATCTCTTTCAAATATTCTTTAAGATGAGATTTTTGAATCCGATCTTTTTTATTAACAATAACTTCAGGTGGGTCATTATCCCAATTTATTCCAGCTCTTTTTCCCCATTCCATATTTTCAGGCGTATTTCGGCTGTAAAAATCTGCAGTTTCGATGATGTGGAAGATATTCCATAAATAAGACCAAGTATTTTCAAAATCATCCACTTGCACTTCCTTCCAAAGTTCTTCAGGAACATTATCAATTGCTTGGTGAAGCATATTCCAATTCCTATTAAACTGACTAAGTAGAGTTATACCTAGCTCTTTATTCTTGTTTTCACGACCCATAATCATCCATAAGGCGAAAAATGTTGATTTCTTAATATAACTTACTGATCACGTTATAATTATATTTACAATTCGGTTGAACGAATGAAAGTTGTATAACCGTTTTTATAAAAGAAGATTTAAAGATAAAACAGTCTCCTCCTTTAGATCTACTATCTCTCTTATAGAAAAATCCCTGCACGAATCTCGGCACAATATTCAAAAATGATTAATAGGTTCGTTTGTTCAGAGATTGATATTCAAATGGAAATTTATAAACTGATGGAGAAAGCCGACGAAGTTGAAAAATCTGGAGTATCAAATCCAGTGATGTCTTTATCTTTTAATCAAATGTATAAAGCAACATTAGAATGTAATGCGGAATATGACGGAGTGTTTTACGTTGGTGTATTAACAACAAAAGTATTCTGTTTACCATCATGTAAAGCTAGAAAACCTCTGGCTAGAAATATTGTTTTTTTCGAAAATCGGGAGGAGGCAGTGCTTGAAGGTTTTAGAGGTTGTAAACGTTGTCGAGCTGATTTTTTTCCTGATAAATCTCCCTATTGGTTTATATCTACTTATGAATTCCTAAAGAAGGAAGTTGAAAGAAAAATCACAGAGAAAGATCTTGTTCAGGTTGCAGGTGTAAATATCTCAACCATTAGAAGATATTTCAAAACAAGATTTAATGTACCACCGTTAACTTATCATAGAAAGTTGCGTTTACAACATGCAAGAGAATTAATTGAAACAGGAAATAATTATATTGCTGTTAATGCTAAATGTGGATTCAAATCATCAAGCGGATTTCGTAAAGCATTTATCAAAGAATTCGGATATCCTCCCTCGAAAATAATTCAGAATAAAAGGTAGAACCTAGTTTTGGGGATAAATATGAAAAATGAAGCTAATGCCTATTATAAATCACCGATTGGAGTAATAAGAATTACCAGTAATACCAGAGGTATAACTTCGCTTTATTTTGTGAATAATGAAGATTATGTAGAAAATCCAATACATAGAAGCATTCCTGAAATTTTAGAAGAATGCGTTCATCAAATACATGAATATTTTTCTGGGAAAAGACGAACATTTACTATAAAACTAGCATTGGAAGGGACAAATTTCCAAAAAGAAGTTTGGAAAGAGCTGAAATCAATTCCTTTTGGGAAAACCTGTTCTTATCTGGATATAGCAACAAAGCTTGGAAAGAAAAATGGATCAAGAGCAGTTGGTAATGCAAATGGACAAAATCCAATTTCAATCATTATTCCTTGTCACCGAGTGATTGGAAGTGACAAGAGATTAGTTGGTTACGGCGGGGGTAAATGGAGAAAAAAATGGCTGCTAGAACATGAACAATCGGTTCTATGGAATTCGAAGTATGGAAAAAAAACCACAAAAAGGTAAATATGTCTCTATTGTAAGATTCTGACAATTAAAAATATAGAATAACTGAGAAAGGAAAAAATTAGACGGAATATCGAGAATATTGAACTTGAGGGGGTTTAACTCTAATTTCCCGATTTTTCCTTCTTTTAGCAGAGCTTTTTGGAAAAGCATTTTTTACTTGAATTCTTTTAACAAAGGGAATATTGCCTTTTTGAATCATATTTCTATTGTCTCTAAATAAATGAAAGAATTTTTCATTGTCTTTTTGAGAAACTAAGGTTATAGCTTTACCTGCATTACCTGCTCGAGCTGTTCGACCAATACGATGAATATATTGCTTTCGGTTGTTTGGCAGATCATAATTATAAATAGTAGTAACCCCCTGAATGTCTAACCCTCTTGCAGCAACATCAGTAGCTATTAAAATGTTACTACGACGATTTTGAAATTTGTTTAGCCTTTTTGTTCTTTCGAACTGAGAAAATCCTCCATGAAGGGATGTTGCTTCAATTCCAATGTCTGCTAAACTTTTAGATAGAAAATCAGCATATCTTCGAGTATTACAAAATACCATTGAAAGTTCATTGGTCTTATTTTGCTTCAATAAATGAACAAACAAGGAAAATTTAAACGAATCTTCCACTGGTCCATAATAGTATTGAGTTAGTTTATTAGGATCGACAAAGGACTCGGCCTCCACATCTATCGGTTCATGCATATACTTTTGAGCAAGCTGATTCACATCATAAGATATTGTTGCTGAAAATAGAAGAGTTTGACGATTTTTAGGAAGGTTCCTTATAATTTTTTCCACATCAGGTAAAAATCCCATATCTAATAACCTATCACATTCATCAAGAACTAATATCTTTATTCTTTTAAGATTCAATGTATTTCGCCTAATATGGTCAAGTAATCTCCCTGGAGTACCAATAATAACATCAGCTTTTTTCAAATTGTGAATTTGAGGATCTATAGCGACTCCACCATATATTGGTATAATTCTTAGGGGTTTATATTTCGATAGTTCTTGAGTCATCTTAGTCACTTGTAACGCAAGTTCACGAGTTGGTGTAATGATTAATGCTTGAATTCCCCTTCCCTTCATTGTACGATGGATAATACCAGAAGCAAATGCGAGTGTTTTTCCACTACCCGTAGCTGCTTCTCCTATAACATCTTTTCCCTCAATAATAGATGGGATTGATTTTTTTTGTATTTCTGTTGGTTTTTCGAATTTTTCTTCAGCACAAACCTGAAGAATTGGTTCAATGATGCCCAACTGGTTAAAAGTTGTAGTTTTTGTCATAATAATTCCGCTATTGTCTGATAACCTAGACATTTCTGTAGTATATTGTTTCAATAGGTATTAAAAGAGTATATTGTCTCCGAACGAATCCCCACTGCTTCTAATATCTAAATACTACTTTCTACATTTTATTTATAAATCTATATTTAATTTTAAATTAAAAGTGTTCCAAACTAAGTTCATCAAGAATATTCATTCAGTAAATTGAAAATGACTTTCGTTTACGATATAATCACATAAAACGTGAGTATGACTCATTTAAGAACTAGATTCAATCCTTTACTCATTATGTATAATGAATACAGCAATTTTTAACTTTCTATAAGTGTATGACGAATAATATACTGTTCTGAACCGACAGATGAATGAAATTCATTAATATCGATCCCTATATCAATTAAATATTGTTTATGTGATGCTGAAACGATTTTTTTAGGTAGATCAATTGATATGTGGCGTAGATACATTGGTTTTTCGGAAAAGGGTTTCATTTTCATATCAACTCGAGCACTAATACAAGTAAATGTTTGATGATATTTTCTGAAGCTAGCAAGATTCAGAGAATTGGCAGCAGTAAGAATTTTCTCTATTCTTCGTTTCTGTAAAGCAAAAGGTAGAATTGCAAAGAAATAATTTCCTTTGAATAAAAAAGCATCACTTAATTTATACGTTTTCATTATGGAAATAAGCTTAGAAAGAATTTTCGATTCATTTGTTTTTTTGAATTCAATTATCGGTACAAAGAGTTTAGTAGAAACAACTTTATTGGAAAGAAAAGACGCGTAATAGTATAGAGGTGGGTTTGACCTAGCCCTAAATCGGTGCAAACCCAAAATTTTACGAAGAAATGTAAATTTCTGATCATTTCCACAAGGGATCACTAGGGCTGAAATCTCAATGTTTTTCGTCTTTTTAATTATTTCTTCTGCAGAATTTTGAAATAGCTCTTCTCTAGTAAGTATTCTACAACAATAACCGCTTTTAGAATTTATTGTCCCAGGAATCCTCAGAATACGCCTAGTGTCAATGGTAACTCGAGAGTCAATTTCAATATCAGATTCAAGCACCTCTAGGGTTATTTGCTTCGAATTCCGTTTTATCTCCTCCTCTCTCTCTAATGGGCACTCTAATTTATGTTTAAATGGATCCTCACATACAATGTGAAATCCTTTGGAACCACTAAAAGTAATATATTTTACTAAAATATCTTTTCTATCTAGAAAGTTTAATAGTTTGATACTTTCTTTCCTTGCTTTTTCAATGCTTTTTACTTTAGAATTTTTACCATCAATATCAAACACCAAATCAGAGTAGAGAAAAAGATTTTCGGAGATAAGATCACTTCTCGCTCCGACATTTACAGGAGCTAGCCAACAGCTCGTTGAATAATAAACATCTAGTGGGGTTCTTCGAAGAAGCCAGCTGTTAAATGTCGTACTATCTTTTATTTGTCTTGGAACTTTCCAAAAACGACCAGAGGGTAACACGAAGCGGAACTGTCTCCAAGAACAATGAGTTAAGAAGGATAAATTGACAGGATTGGATTTATAAAATTCTTTTAACACTGTTAAAGTTGACATTGGGTCATTGGTTCCTCAAGAGATCTTTATATCGTTCCTTTTCAATATATTTTTTAAGACCAACGACTAATTTATCCCCTTTGTCCAACCTTCCATAATCTAAGGCTTGTTGGAATTTGTTTAACACCTCTATTGAATAATCGGTTTTATTGATATTTCCGTATCTGGCTTCAACCCACGCAACAATTCTTCCATATGTTCCTGATCGGGCTTTAGAAATCCGACGATTTTCTCTCCAATTAGTGAACCAAGAGAAAAAACTCATTTCACATCACTTTTAATCACTTTTTATCTGTAAAAAGAATATCTTGAATAAATTAACAATTTTTTATTGAAATTAGCAATTGATGAGGGATATTTTTCTATCAGCTCAATTTAATTGCCAATATAGTTAATAACATTAACTATTCAAATTTTTGAAAGAAGAATGATCATAAAATGCAGAAAATTAGATTACCTCAAAATACTTTAGAATGGTTATTAGAGGACAACAATCCTCCAGTAAGAAATTTAACCAAAAAATTTTTACAAGATGAAGAACTAACAGCCTTAGAAATAGCAGAAACAGATATTTACTCACCTATTCAATCGATTCTTTCCTTAATGAATCCAGATGGTTTTTGGAACGATCCTAGGAAACCTTACAAAAAGTATACAGGTAGTTATTGGCAATTCATTTTTCTATGTGATTTAAATGCAAACTCAACAAGTAAAAAGATTCAAAAGGCAGCAGAAAACATTTTTTCATATCAGCTTCCTACTGGAGAATTCCCTCATGAATTGGGATTCAAAAAAGGAATCCATTGTTTAACAGCAAACCTTCTTCGTTCATTTGTACATTTCGGATACGAAAAGGATGAACGCGTGCAAAAAGGAATTAATTCAATCACAAATCATATAATTATCAATAAGGGGATAACTTGTCTTGATCTTGTCACAAATTTATTACCTGACTGCCAAATGTCTCTCACTAAAGTTCTAGCGATGTATGCACAGCTAAAGAATAAAAATCGTAATAAAAAGATCCAAAAAGCAATACAAATAATTCAGGAAAAGATAATCGCTAATCGCGTCCTTTATTATATTCCCACGGGAGCTCAAGAATATCAAAAAGCAATAAAGGGGAAAAAAACTTCTGAAATTCGTCGAATTAAAGCTCAAATGCTAAATCAGCCCGATAAGATGAAAAAAACAAAAATTAAGCAGAGCTGGAGACGATTTGGGTTTCCTAATTCCTATACTTCTGATGCCCTTGAAACTCTCTATTGGATGGCGATGATTGGGACGCAAAAGTGTTCTGAGCTTGATCCATCAATTGATTATGTAATCCGTCGTATGGATCGATCAGGTTATTGGAATAATGAGATCAGTTTCAGGAGTCCAATGTTAGTTAAGATTGAGCAAAAAAATCAGCCATCAAAATGGTTAACTTTTAGAGCATGTTATGTATTGAAGACTTTTGGGGACATAGAATTTGTAACTTAGTGCGATCATAAAGCTGGAATTATGAGCAACAGCTATTAAGATTTGCATTTGTTATCTTACTTGACATGCTTTCTAAAGTGAGTAACTTATCAGGTTTGTTTTTTCGACTTTTATTTGAAGATAGGGCTCCCTCGGTCATCCAAACTGATGATATCAGAATTAGAGAAATCCCACTATATATCCAAACGGTATAAGACTGTTGAAATAAAATAAATTCCAGAATAAAGGGTACAACCAATTGGAGTAACTGTATAAATGAAGTGTCTACAGCACCTAATCTTGCAATGGCCCAATTCCATAAACTAAGTGCAAAAATTGTTGGAACCAGACCTAAAAATAAAATGATCGGAATTATCTCTAGAGGGAAAATAATTATAGGTTCTGCAACTACAAATGAGATAAAAGACAAGACTAGAAAGGTATGGAAAATACTAGCAGAAGTAAAATTCAGTAAATCAACTTTTTCATCTTTTAACTTAGATAATTTTAGAAAGTTTCCAGTTAATACGGTATAGAATCCCCACATAATTGCTGAAAAGATTAGGATTAAAACACCAAACATTGATGATTTTGTTAAATTTGTCCAATCACCATTAAAGCTAATGAGAAAAACTCCAATTAAAGAGATAGAACCAGTAAAAACAAGTTTCATATTTATTTCTGCATCTTCAAGCCTCCATGCGATGAAAGGTACAATAAAAACATAGAAAGAGGAGAGTAAGGTTGCTAATCCTGCAGTAGACATATCTTGACCTACTGTTGCCGCTAAATAACCTAATGCATCTAACCAACCAAGAATGATTACATTTTTCATAAATAAAAATGAAAAAGCTTTTCTTCCTCTGGATATATACAAAATAAAAGATAATGTAACTGCTGCAATTCCAAATCGTAATGTAACCGCTTGAAGAGGGCTAAAATATTTTAAAATAACCTCTAAAAATATTGGAGTAATACCCCAGATCAAGTTTGCATTTAAAAGAAAGAAGAATGCCTTTTGTTTCTCATTTTGGATAATTTGCATTAATAGTACCTAATAATAATCATCTATTATATATTAAAAAATGATTACCCTCCATATGGTGGATACATACATTTTATGTACACCAAAAGGAATATTATATTAGGTGTTATAAAATTGCTTTATAGTTTTTTACTTGAAATCCAATATCAAAATGAGATTTCAAATTCTTTTGCTAATTTTTCACTTCTCCACCCCCGTGTTGAGATTCAACTTTGGTGTAATAGCCAAAATGACATTATAGAGCTTAAAGGAGAGACACAGGATCTTGAAGTGGCTATTGCTAATCTTGAAAAGGATCTTGGTGAAGTCATTAAGATTTATCCAGACCGAAATCACATTCAACTAGTATTTAAATTGTGTAAATGTACTAAATTTCCTCTAGATAAGGTTCTTAGTAAATATGATTGTCTTGAACTCCCACCCACCAAATATTTTTCAGGGCGGGAAATTCTTAACTTAATTGTTACTCCTGAAGATGCAGGATCAATTCTAGACGATATTAGGGTAGATGAACCTGATGCGCAGATAAATGTATTGAGATTGGCCCCATTAAAAAGTACAACTGATCCTTATCCATTTTATCTTCCTTTAGAAGAATTACGTAAAAATTTTACGAAAAAACAACAAGAAGCACTCAGTATTGCTTACAAAAAAGGCTATTATGATATACCGAGAGCAATGTTTTTAGAAAATCTAGCTAAGGAAATGAATATTAAGAGAAGAACTTATGAGGAGCATTTACGGAAAGCAGAAAAAAAAATTATGAGTTTTTTAGTCCCTGCGCTTTTAAGCTTTTAATTAAATCTTTGGCCATAAACAAAATACGTTATTAACATATACCTATAGCTCTTTTTCTAGTAGAGGTGATGAAGTACAAATTGTAGTATATTCTACTGATTGTTTTATCTTTGGATTCGCTTTTTCTCGGGATATAACCTTGTAATTAAATTTTATGAAGAATTTTTCAGCTGTATCAGTTAGGAGATATATTTTGACTAGTTTTTTATCTCTTGCATAATTCTCCAAAGCTTCAACAAGTTTCTTGCCATATCCTTGACCTTGAAAGGAGGGGTGTATTGCTGCTGACCTCATAAGTCCAACCTCCCCATACTTCTCTATTCCAATGCAACCTATAACCTTACTATTTTTCCGAATAACAAAAAAATCCTGAAAACTTTCGGCAACACCTTCTTTTGGGAGTTTTACTTCGTTTAATAGCGTTAGTACTTCTTGGAGGTCTTTGTTATTGGCTTTCTCTATAAGCATCTTTATGTAACTCCTTTGTTCAATATTTATGTAAAAAAGGAATTTTCATAATCATTTTTAAAAACATCTTCTTCCCTTTTTGTGTCCATAACTATTTTTGCTTCAGCGAATACCGTTTCAGCCAATTCCGTACCAAATCCTGGAATATTTGTCAAATGTTTTGTGTCCAAGGTTAATAATTTGTTAATATCACGAATTCCGTGATCCAATAGAATACGAGCACGTTTCCTCCCAATACCTCGAATACGAGTCAAGCTCACTGCATCACTTTCTATTCCATATTCTACTCGCTCACTTAATGATTTAGCTGCTTTTGCTAGCACCTTATATTTCCTATCTTTTCTTGAGTGTAATTCTGCAATTTCAGCTGTTGCAGAGACTACCCAAGTTGCAGTTTCAACGATTCGCCGAATATCCCCTGATCCAATACTATACCTCATTACAAGCTTCTCTACAGGCAGTTCTTTGATCCAATCCCACAAGAAAAGGGTTGTACGAAAATCACGTAGACGAAATTCGTATTCAATATCAAAAGGTTCAGGAATCTGTTTAAATAATCTTGATGTAAATTTTTTGAATCTTTTTTCTGTAATTCCCCAATCACTTTTCCGAAATGATAGTGTTATCATATCAGGGGTACCTACTACTAGATCTAAAAGGGCTACAGGATGAATTTTCGATCGCTTTTTTTGGATAGCACTATTGAGACCTTCTGTAATACTAGCTGCGGTTTCTGGATCAAGGTAGAGCTGACTGACTCGAGTACCGTAAGGAGTAGCTTCAAGTGATTCATTTGCATCTAATGGTTTAATCATTAACCATCCTATAAGTAAGTCGACTACTTCCCTAATCTTTCCCTCTAAAAAAACCGCTTCAAATTGATAGCCATAAAAAGTTTTTTCAAAGAAGCTTAGTAACTCTGGAATGGTTGTGACTACTCTCGATGTTATAAGACCAAGTATATTTCTACGTAAAGCTGGTTTTGCAGCAAGTTTAGAGTAAATGTCTTCGGCATCTCTATTTATATACCGATCCATTAACCAATCTAGAACATCATGTTTCTTTGCTAGTAATATTGCCTCTCCTTCTTTGTCAAATTGTGGCCTACCGGCTCTTCCAATCATTTGTTTATACTCTAGGGTTTTAATAGGATGGGATCCCTCTTCCACAGAATACCGATAAACACTAGAAATTATTACCCTTCTAGCTGGTAAATTTATTCCAGCTGCTAATGTAGGCGTGGCACATAAGATCTTAAGATAACCGAATTTGAATGCTGCTTCAATTAAGACACGTTGTGTCGAATTTAGACCTGCGTGATGAAAGCTAACCCCTCTTTTGACAGTTTCGGCCAATTTTTTGGATAATGGATCAGAAAGGTTGAGTACAACTTTTGATGACAGTTCAGCTAGATTTTTTTCATCAGTAGGTTCAAGGAAGGATTCTATTGCTAGTCCAAGTTTTTCCGCAGTTGAAACCGCAGATCTTCTGGAGGGAGTAAATATCAACATCTGTTCTTGAGAATGTACAGAGTCCAACGCGAGATTCAATATTTTATCATTTCTGTGAAACGGAATTTCTCTTGTTGAATAATCAGAGTAAGTAATTTCATCCTCAAAGTAAACTCCCTCTTTAAGAGGTACAGGGCGCCAGTCACTCCGTACTAACTCTGCATTTAACCAATCTGCAATTTCTTCAGCATTTCCAATTGTTGCACTAAGAGCAATGATTTGAGAGGTTGGATTTTCTATTAATAATCTAGCTAAGAGTGTTTCAAGGGTTGGTCCTCGGTGTTGATCATTCATCAAATGGCATTCATCGACAATTATTAGAGTAACTTGTTCCGTAATCCAGCTTGTATGATGTCGTAGAAGAGCATCAAGCTTCTCATTTGTAGAAACAATTATATCATAATTAGGCAGATAGTCGTCTGTTGAATCATAATCCCCAGAAGTAATTGCAGTACGGATACCTAATGTACTGAAGCGTTTAAAGTCGTTAAATTTTTCTGATGCCAACGCCCTTAGGGGGCAAAGATAAATAACTTTGCCGTGATTTTCAGTTACATGCTTTAAGGCAGCTAACTCAGCTAGTAATGTTTTTCCTGCAGCTGTTGGTATTGAGATAACAAAATTTTTCCCAGACAATAAGCCTTTTTCTATTGCTTCACACTGGGGCGGATAGAGCTTTGTTATACCGTCTTGGTCTATGATTAGGCTTTTAATTCTCTCTTCGAGATCAAGTGCTTCGATGAGCATTAAGAAACCCTTATTCACCATTCTTTTCTGGAAATCAATTAAGACAGAATTCTCTTATATGTTGAACAGCTTTGTTCGCGGGCTTTAAGTCTTGGTACCCCCTTTGTGTAAAAATTAGCTTTCGTAGTTCATTTAATTTTTTCATCTGATACCAGGTTACCCACTTTTAAATAGGAAATCTAACGAGAAATTTAAAAAAAGGATTACATACTGTTAACATTTTTTTCAATACTTCTTTCCCTTTTCTTTAATAAAATGTTGAAATGAGATAATTCGAAGTTAATATCGAATATCATGTTCTACATAGAATTTCAATAATGTTAATGCCTCACCCCATCCTACAGCACATTCAAGACATCTTCGATGGCCTTCGGGAGTGTCTTGATATCCATATTCTTTGACTATCACGATGGTACCCTCCTCTACTTCTTCAAAGTCCATCTCAACTGTCGTATAATGATCCTCCCACCATTTAAAAACAAATCTTTCAGGAATTTTTGCAACAACAATTGGACATTCTGCTTCACTAGTTTCTTTATCTGGACCCCATTCTACCCATCGAAATATAATTTTTCCCCCACTCCTTCGATCCACTGATGCGCCTTTAGTAAACCAGCCATCTAGTCCTTCAGCTGTAGTCATAGCATCATAAACTTTTGTCCGTTTTGCCCGAATCAATACTTTATGCAAAATAGGAGTATCAAAGGTTGACACAATCTTATCTCCAATCTTCTTCTAAGTAATAGAACCGAAAAAATTACTATAATTTATTTAATATCGGTCTAGGGTCTTTTCACATGACCTTGCTCTGGTTCGAAAAGAATACCCCGACGAGTCATTTCATCAATTGCTCTTACTACTTGGGATTTATCTAATCCTTCTGCAAGTGCTTGCTCAAGGATATCTTTGATAGCAACAGGTTCATCATCAGCTTGCTCCAACATCCTATCGATTAAATTATCAATCTGATCTAAACTGCGACGTGACTTTGCGCTAATTCCTGATGATACTTTGTCAATGTCTAACTTACCTGTTTCAGCATCTTTTGCTAATTTCTCTAAAGTAGCATTCATTAAATTAACAGCGCCTGCTGCGTCATCGTAAGTAACCTCATCACTCAATCGCATTTTTGCGCGTGCTTCTGCTAGTCTAACTAGAGATTCTAGTTGGCGAGGAGTAATCGCAATTGGATCAGGGCCTTTTTCATCAACCTTCCCACTTGTTTGACGAAGTTCTTTATAATACTCTAATAATCTTTCTTTTGCTTCATCAGATAATCGAGGGTGGATCTCTCTTCTAGCATACGCGATATATTTTCGTAATAAATTTTGATCTATAGGGGGATCTTTCGATAATGTTTGGGATTGATGGAGATTTAATATATGTGACGCCTTATCGTGGTCTTCTTGAGGGTGAGGTTTATCCTCTAATACAAAAAGTAGATCGAAACGTGATAGTATAGTTGGAGGAAGGTTCAGGTTATCTGCTGGATCTCTATAGGGATTCCATCTTCCTCTTCTAGGATTGGCTGCAGCAAGGATCGACGTTCGGGCATTTAGCGTTGCAACAATACCAGCCTTAGCTATACTTATTGTATGTTGTTCCATCGCTTCATGGATAGCTACACGATCATCTGCTCGCATTTTATCAAATTCATCAACCATAGCGATGCCTTGATCTGCTAATACAAGAGCCCCTGCTTCTAGGGTTATTTCACCCGTATCTTGGTCACGTATCACAGCTGCGGTCAATCCTGCTGCTGTACTGCCCTTTCCAGTTGTGTAGATTGCTCTCGGAGCCAATTTGGTAATGAATTTTAGAATTTGGCTCTTACCTACCCCTGGATCCCCAATTAATAGTATATTCGACTCACCCCTGAGTCTTATACCATCAGGAGTCTCTTTTAATGTTCCTCCAAATAATAATGTAGCGATTGCTTCCTTTACAAGATCATGTCCATAGATTGAGGGAGCTAGTGAGTCACGAATTTTCTCAATAATATAGGGGGATTTCGAAAGGTCTATAATTTTTAATTCTTCTTCTTCAGAGATATCTAAATCAATATACTCGGCTATCTCTTTATCTATTGAAATTCCTTGAAAGAATTTTGTGTATGTTGCTAATTGACCCCTTTTTAATAACCGAGAAGCTCTTGGCTTAAGAATTCCAACAACTCCTACACGATCCCCTGGTCTAGCTTGATCAACTAAATCATCAAGAACATGAATAGTTAAGCTTTGAGGTAATTGACCAGGTGGTAGTTCCTCGGGTCTTTCTTGTAAAGTGATTTTTTGCCAATCTATAAAGACACTTTTTTCTAATTGAAGCTGAAGTGACCCTTTTCGTTGGCATTGCTCATTTCGGCATTGATATGGGGGATTATAGATTCCTTCAGGAAAATCTACAATCTGATTTCGCTCTCCACATGATACACATCTAAAGTTCGCTCGTATCATCATGGGTTTCGCATCTGTAACCCCAATTACAATTCCTTCAAAACAGGAAAGAAGTCCAAGATGTTCTGTTTTTAAAGATCGAAGTGGTAGCTTTTCTGTCATATCTACAATTCGAACATGTACCTGGTTTAACCTCTCCAAATATTCGGGATTAGTTTGAGCCAGTATCGATTTTAATATTTCCTCTCCTACCTGTATACATTCCTCAGGATTTATTACAATTTCTTCTGCTAGTTTTGGGTCGTAAACTAATAAATCATTATAAGCAATATTGAGACTACGCACACCTTCTCGTTCCATTTCTCGAATTTTATCATAATAATATAATCGGCCTTCTTTATCTGTAAAATCCTCAATAAAGGATTGAAACCGTCCTTTTATATCAAATGAATAGCCCATATGCATCCCTTCGACTTATATGTCAATAAATTCGTCTATCCAAAATTGTACTAAATCTACTATCTTTTTGAATAATATTTGCTCTGAGGCGGTCATATTTCCTTTTTTTCGAGTTGGTACTGGTTTACTCCCAGCCATTTTCACAAGTTTAGAAATCCTTTCGATCATGAGCTGATTGAATTTTAATTTTAATCTTTTATTTTCTAATTCACTGAAAGCAGAATCTTTTATTTCCTTTGAAAAGACATTTTTCTTCATTAACATGTGTAAAAAAGGATGTAGAGGTTGTAATTCTCCTGAACGAAGCTCACTACGTAACATTGCGTTTAAATCCTGCAAACTAGTGGGAATATTTTCAGTGAAATCCTCAATTAGTGAATGAGCAAGCAGTACTTCAGCTATAAAATATGGAACCTTCGTTCGACTTCCTTTTGTTGCATTAGGAACAGTAAAACCTTCAAATGAAAATCCAGAAAACGGTTGAATGAACTTTACTTGCACTTTGCTTTCGGTTAACTCAAATATCAACCTTTCTAGTTCAGATGCTATTTCTGACTGTTTGAAGTCAAGAGATGCCGATTCAGAGATTTTTTTCATATATGTCACATCTTTGATTAAAATTCAATAAGTTACTTTTCTCTTTGAAATTTTCAATGATTTTCACTTCAAATTGCACCTAGCAATAAAACCTCCTTGTAAGAATCATATTTCTTACCATAACTGTCATATTGACTGAATATATTACACAAACTATATCTTTCAACAGATAATTCATTTTCAGTCAATAATATAAGAGTTTTCGCTACTTCTAACAAAGAATTCTTCCTCCATATTTTCGTTTCTTTTCCTTAGTAAGTTATAAAGAAGGAAATATGTCATGATTTCTATCGAGATCGATTTTATCTTCTATAACTTTCCTTATTAGTATAATTAACTTAGATTACATTCCATATCATTAATTAATCACAATTAGGTCATCTGAAATCGCTTGGAAAGAAATACTTCGATACGTTCAATCAATACAGCAGCAGGTACATCATGAATCGTTAATCGTGCACGTACACCCTTTCTTCCCTTTACACCTTTTGTGATCTTACCCAGGATTCCTATTGTTTCCAATGTTGTTAAATAATTACGAAAAGCTGCCTCCCCATTTGGGCGTACATTCAGTTCCTCGCAGATTATTCGATAGTTTTTGAATGAATGTTCAATGGTTGTAGCTGTTATTCCCTTATGATGTAATCGTCTGGCAATAGCTAGAGCTGCAAATAATTCATGAGTTTTTAATTCTTCAAGTATATCAGCTCGCATTTCTGGAAAAACATCATTTTTTGCTCTTCGAATCATTTCAGGGGTTATTTCATCTAATCTTCTCTGGTCAGCAGCACGGCCTGCTCTATAAAGGGTCTCAATTCCATGACGTAAATTTTTCGTTTGATCTGAGATTTCTGAAACCATATCTATTATTTCCTCTGAAATAGCACTAGACTTGAAAGCAAGATTCGCACGATAGCTAAGAATTTCATAGGTTTCTTCCAGAGAATAGGGATTAAATTGTAATACATCAGCTATTCTTTGAGAAACCATAGACGAGAGTGTTACCTTCCATTCAGTAGGACGACTAATCATAATAAGAGAAATGCGATGCTCAGATCCAAATTCTTCAGGAAGATGAATAAACCCGCGAATGTCTCTTTGAGGTAATACACTTACTTCATCTAAAATCAAAATTAGATAAGCTTGTTCTGAATTTAGACGACGGATTAG
>JBHLKP010000022.1:0-32925 GCA_048886525.1 Candidatus Hodarchaeota archaeon
CCTGTATTTACAAATTAATCGCTCATTTGTAACCACTTGACACGAACAATAGAAACATAAAAAATAACTGTCTTTCTTCGGTAAATCGCTGATATATAATGGGGCAGCCTTCGTGAGTTCTAAAAGAGGTAAAACCCGTTCTAGTGAACTTTCTTCCTTAATAAATGCTTTTAAAATCCATAAAAATCAATTTAAAAGATCTTTTTACATGATCCTTGATAAAAAAATTCCTATACAGTTAAAACAATATCCTGAGGAATTTTTCGACGCCTTCAGTTCTATAAAAACGACTGGAGTTGCGTTAAAACATTATCATAACCTAATCTTACTGTTATTCTTAGCTAGGAATGACTTCACCGATTTAAGTAAAAATGAAATCGACATTATCTTCAAGGAAGAAGGAGTTGAATTATCTGTCGATGTTTGGAAGAAATTAACAAGTCATTTGAGTAGTAATTCTGAGAATCTTATATACCGAGTAAAGCTGGGTAAAGACACACGATTATTATTTTCATCTAATAGAGGTTTAATTAATTTAATGGAGAGATTAGTTTCAAATTCTCATTCTAGTGAAGCTCCTCACGACTATTCGTTAGCAATATTTAGTAAACTAGCTCCTAAAGATAAAAATAACTTTGATTATTGCTTAGATTTTTCTGATTATTTTAAAACAGGTATGCCTACCGAGGAGCAATGGTTAAATATAGAGGATAAAATCACAACAACAATTGAAACAATTTATGAAACTCATTTTGAGACAACGCTTTTATTAAAAGAATGTAAACCTCATCCTACTCTTGCTTTTATTCTAGGGCATTCTGTCAATTTCTTCGAAGGTTTAAAGCTATATATTTATCAGAACAGCTACTATTGGGAATATAAAAAGATAAATGAGAATATACGTGTCTCAAATCATTGGACTCTTTCTACCAAATATAAAAAACCTGTAAATGATAATGAAATCAATGTGTTGATTAGTGTTAGCGAACCAATTATACGATATGCTGAAAAATACCTTCAAAAAGATATAGAAAAGACCAAATTCACTATTCACTTTTCAATTAAACCAGAACCAAGGGTAAATAGTATCATCGATCAAGATGATGCAATGAGAAAAATTGAAGCTATTTACACATATCTTACTAGATTAAAAACCAAAATTCCTTATATTAAGATTCATTTATTTGTTTGGGCTCAAACGGCCTTCATCGTATTACTTGGGATGAGACTTTCATCTGTAGCACTCATTCAATTTTATGAATTTGATCAAAAGGATGGAAATTTTGTACCAAGCATTCTACTAGATCGTTATTGAACATTCTTCTTCAGCTAAATCCGCTTGCGCATTCTTATATTATTTTTATACTATGTTAACAGTTCTCAGTATTTCCTCAGTTTTATACCTTATATTAGATTCACCTGATTCAAGGAATAATTTAATAATTTAAAATAGAATTTTTATATTAATAGCACATATTCGCACTTTTTTGAACTTGAAGAAATTAATTTATTTTCGTTTAAAAATTGATTTAGCTTTTATTTTTTTCATTTAAGCCGTTAATTAGGATTATTTTATAACACTAAATTAGCACACTTCTGCACTACTTGTTTAAGGTCATAAAATTTAAATATAATTCTAAATAATAATTTATTTGGCTAAAAATCACAAGCCAAGTCAATTACATTAAAACAGGTGAAAAAAATGGAAAAAACAGATAAAAAACCAAAATCAAAAAAACCACGATCTAAAACAGCAAAAAAGAAATAATTCCTAACAAATTATGAATAAAATCTCAATAGAAATAATCAGAAAAAGGTGAAAAATATGAATAACGGACCAAAAAAGAAACCAGCTCCTAAGAAACCAATTTATGAAGAAGAGGAAGACGAAGAGGACTGGGAAGAAGAAGAAGACGATTGGGAAGACGAAGACGACTAACCCTTTTTGCCAAATGAGAATAAAATTCGAGGTGGAATTTTCCCTTTTTTAAGGGAAAATCACCACTACTTATTAGAAGGAAGAAACTAGCTTCTAAATACCATTCACATTTTTACGATTAAATAGTGATAATCTATAAAACTTTAAGAAACCAAGCCCTCACGTTCAAAATTTTTTGCTGAAACCCACATTACTAAGGCCAGGGAGATACAGATAAAGAGTAGATGAAAAAACACATCTATTCCAACATTTCCAAGGGGATTGAGACAGAAATTATTAGTTGAAAAATAACTTGGGATTAATGTTTTTTGAAAAATCGCAATTGCATGCATCCACGGAATTAAATATAGGATCAATGGCAATGGAGAACCCATTTTTACACTTAATATCTCTGGGAGTCCTGTAAACATTGTAGATGCAATAAATAACATCATTGGGAGAATCAAAAGAGAAAATAATTGCCTAGAAACTTCCGCACTTTTAGCTAGCGATGCGATAGAAATTCCAATTCCCAGATTCAGAAGTGTACACAAAAATAAAGTTAATGATATAGAACTTAATAATGTTAAATTTAAATCAATAGTAAATGCGATTGAATACCAATTATTTGCGGGAGCAATTATTTCATTTGTGACATGGAAATAAAGAATTAAACAGATCAGATTAATTGAAAGCGATAGAGTTCCCAAGACTGTACCAGCAGCGAATTTTGCCAGAAGTATTTTTAATCGTGATATAGGAAGACTCAGTAACGATTCCATGGTTCTATTTTCTCGTTCACCTGCAATTGATGAGGCTATATAGGGAATTATGCTCAAAAAAGTCAAAATTATAGCCATCATTGCTGGTAGACCTAAATCCATTGAAATGTCTGATGGATTAATGTCCTCGTTTCTTGTTTCTAATTCATAGGACGTTGATTCAATTGAATTTACAATTCCTAGTCGCATTAGGGGTAAAACGATTTGAAAGCTCCACAATAATACTGGCATAACTATGATCGTTAACATTATGCCTCTGTTCCTCCTCGCTGCCTGTAATTCACGTTTAAATAAATATGTAAATTGGATTATTGTCATTCTTTGTTCCTCCTAAGTATTAAAATATTCTTTATTGTCTTTCCTTTTCACAAGGTATGTATAGACATTTTCTATTCCATGAACTTGATATTCCGCTTCCAAATCCTCAACACGACCAACTGCTAATATATTTCCCTCTGAAATAATCCCTACCCGATCACAAAGCTCATTAATATCTGTTAAATCATGAGTGGTCAAAAATATTGTCTTATTTTGATGTTTACTGAGTTCCTCAATTAACCCTCTTATATTTTGGGCACCAATAATGTCAATAGCAGTAGTTGGTTCATCAAAGAAAATTAAATCTGGATTCATTACTAATGTACTTGCCACAAGAACTCTTCTTTTCATTCCACCACTAAAATTTCGAGTAAGCTCATCTTGTCTATTAGATAAATCCACTAACTCAAGTAGATCATTTGTCCGTCTTATTAACTCTTTTTTCGTAATATGCTCTCCTGAATGGATTCCCCCTTGGTAGAATATATTTTCGTGTGCTGTTAACATTTCCATACAATTAGCTTCTTGGGGGAGTAATGATGCCCGTTTCCGAATTTTATATGAATCTTTACAAATATCAAATCCAAAGACCGTAGCAAATCCACTTGATGGACGAATAAGTCCCAATAAACACCTAATAAGGGTTGTTTTTCCTGCCCCGTTTGGGCCCAAAAGACCAAATATTTCTCCTTCGCTAATAGATAGGGAAACATTATTAAGCGCAATAGTGTTTTTATAATGTTTAGATAAATGTTTAATCTCTATAATATTCATACTTTGCAACTCGATTTCCTATATCAGATTGAATTTTCATAATAATCATGTTCCTTTTGTAAAGAACTTCGTGATTAAGCTATAATATTGGAAAAGAGCCTGTTCTCCTTTTTCAGTTGTCAAATATTCAATTTGTTCGAATTCATTCACTGTTCTAATTAAATCTCTTGCTAAAAGAAAATTCATAGCATCCTTGAAAGTCGTTGTCTTTAAACCCAAGTTTCGACGTAACCAACTTTGGGTACGCGATGTCTGAGTGCATATCTCTAGAATTTCAGACCAGATTTCGAACTTACTTCGTCTGGATTGCCTATTTAACTGATTATGATTGTTGGTCTTTCCCACGATTATTTCTCCCCAATGTCATTAATCAGGTCAATTTCATGGTTAATTGGTAATAATTCAAGTGATTCGCCCCATTCTTCTAATTCTAAGAATATTTCTAACCAACGTCGAAACATAGATTTTACTTTCTTATTTAAAACAACCATCGCTCCATAGGTGAGTAAAATGCCTATGTACATTATATATAACCAAAAAAACGATCCTATTTGTGGCTGATAAAGAATTACAATCACAAGATGGTTTATAATGACAATTATTATTCCCATAACTATCTGTACAATCCAACTTCTGTTTAAACGGGTACTGATTTGCTTTGTGAATTTTTTTGATGGTTCCCCTTTTATTACATCGTCCACTAATGAAGTAAAAATCACAGACTGTATTTGATTTACACACGATGATATTCCCTCATGAATGATTGTGGAATCGGTTAGAATTGCTTTTTTCTTTATTTGTTTGAAGTATTGATCAATTTTTTTCCAAAAGGGCCATAATGTTCTAAAATTGTTTAATGCTACTAATGCAAATATAGAGGTATTAAGCGAAAAGATAATTACATCTATTGCCCAAATCTCCTCAAAAACAAAGAAATAAAATACAATTATGACTACTAAAAACATGAATATGACATATAAGCTTGAGTACAGCTGGTTTTGGACCAATCGACGACTTTTTTGAATCTGTACTAATATTTCCTGTTGTTTCTCTGCTAAGCTATTTTTGTTTGTTAGGGATTTCGCCATTTTCATAACCATTTACAGAAGAATATCCTTGAGATTTAAATTAGTAGGGACCTCTGGTACCCAATTCTTATTCCTCACATTTTTCAGATTTAGTATTCCTCATTTTATATGAAACACAGAATTAGTGTAAGAAATACAAATCCCCAAAGAAACCAGTTACATCCAATTGAGATTCACACGAAAACCTGTTTTGAGAATCTCATTCCTTGTACATACTAGTTAAAAGCCAAGATAGACCAAATGTTTCTATCATATGACTGTTATGGGTTTCTAACTTTACTTTATATATTGTATTTTACTACTCTCTACAAAACTGGAAAAGTTTATTTCATCTTTTTCTGTTTTTCAAAAAATTTCTGGGTTAAGAAATTTCCAATATTCTCCATTTTGGCGTCGATTGTAGCCTCTTTAGTTTCGGTATGTACTTTCTCTGGTTTAGGAATACTGAAAATAGACAAAGTTCCAACGATCTGTTCTTCTTGATTGGTAACTGGGAGAATGGAATCACCAGTAATTGAAAAAACTTTCCACACTTCTTTCAGGGTCTGTCCTAACTTGAACGTATATGATATCGGAAAAGCTATTTCATAAACTTGAATATTTTCCAAATAAACAATATCTTGGACTCTATTGAAGGGAATAATTCCAGTAGGAATTCCTTTTTCTGTTACAATCCATGTATTTTTTTGAGAGCTATTATCTACTTCAAGGGCAGTAGTAAATTGATCCCATTCAATTAATTTAAAATTTCCTTGCACATAATCATTGATAAAAAATTCAGCATTTCTTATTCCTGAATATTCTGCCCATAACTTATTAAAATCGAAAGAATATTCAACTGGTACTTTTAATAGCTCAATTGATTCATCAGTCACTAATGTAGACGAAAAAGATTTCCCTATCGTACCATTAGCATAAAACCCATGCTTTTTTTCTTCATAAACTTGGTGATTGTGTCCTACGATAATTTTTTGGTCACATAGTTTGTTTTTCTCCCTGAATTCTGAAATATAACGATCTAGTGGAGGAGTGAAATTTAACCAGAAATCTAGATCACCATGTTCTATCCAGATTTTTTCGTCACTATAATGATTACCGAGAAAATGAATATCTAGTTCTCGTCTCATCTTTTCACAATATTTTCTATAGAAGCTTTCTTGGTCATGATTACCAGAAATAATATGAATTCTTTGATTTCCTATAGAATTTTGAATTTCCGATAATTCATTGAGAAGATAAATTCCTTCAGGATCCGATACTGTTAATTCATTTGCTCTATCAATGTTTAAAACATCACCAGCAATAATGATGGATCTAATTTGATTATTTAGACAGATTTTATTAATTTCCCTAAGACATTTTTTTGCTAGTGAGTTATTTAATCCCCAATGAATATCAGAAATAACAAGAAGGGGGTAAGCTACAGGTTTACGAATCTCATCTAATTCTTCTGGTTCCAAATTTTGGTGAATATACCAATAAACTTCTTTTATCAAGGTCCTCATTTCATCGTTTATTAATTCTAAAGCCTCGATGGGTAATTCATCTGTTAATTTATATTTTATTTGGGAAAATATGTTATATCCTTTGATAAATTTATTGCATTGATCTTTTGAAATTATATTTTTTTCCATTGCAACCTTAAATCGATCAATTGTTGGAGATGTGAAAGTTGTATCACTTAGAACAGCAAAAATTGTACCGATATCCTGTAAAGCAGTTAATACAGAATACTTCTTAAAGATTGAATCCCAAATATAGGGTTGACAAACCCGAAGATATTCTCCCAATGAATATTCTCCCAATATATAATCTTCGTTAATAGCGTCGGTTATCCGTAGTAAAATTGGTATAAGTTTGTGAAGTGATTTTTTAGCTGATTGATTAATCGAAGTACGTAAAAAATCACCTTTTCCAATTGGTTTTTCGTAAATAGGAACCATATTGATGATTGACTTATAGATGGACCAACAATATTTTCTTATCCCATCTTTCTGCTCCTCAGACGATAATGGAACCTGTCGTAGTTGTTCGATGGAACCAAGCATCTTATCTAATTCTTTTCTCTGATTTTTGTTTAGATAAGTCGCGTCCCCTTCAAGCAAAGCTAATAACAGACTGGAAATTGAATTTTCGTGAAAATTAAGATTCTTTAAATTTTCTAGTTTACATAATTCAAGATTGGGTACATATTGTAATACCTGATCCAATGCTTCACCTACCTGAAAAAATTGCTTTTCATTTCCTTCATGAATCAAAAGCATATCCAAATCGGAAGTCTTGGAGTATTCGCCTCTCGCATAACCACCCACAATCCCAATCGTGAAATTACTTGGTATAGCTACCATAGATTTTGTATCTTTATCCATTTGTAGAGTCTTATTAAATACCTCAACTTTTTCAGTTAATAATACAACACTCTCAAAAAGAAGTTTTAGCCTAGGATAAACATTGGGTAGAGATCTTTCATTCCAAATCATCCCAAGATATGCACTAATTTGCTTTATACTCCAATTAATTTTCGTAGAGTCTTTTAATTTGCGATAAGAAAGAAAATGATCTATTTTCGGAGGACGAGAGTGAGGGGTTGTCAAATAGGTATATTCCGCAATTATATTGGTAGAATTAAGAAAATTAGGAAAATCAACGATTTTCTTATTCATAGGTCCCCTTAATACTATGAGGTCATAGACTGTAGCCAAATCATTATTCTTTTTAAGTATGATAATATTGTCATCCAGTTTAATTTCATCTAATCTGGTGAAAAGAGCCCAGTATCCTGATTTAATCATTTTATCATTTACGATGTTTTCAAAGAGATCTATAGAAGATTTAATAATGTTACTTCCAATATTTCGGTCTTTTGATATTATTTTAGGATCTAAGCAGTCGTCATCAAATAAGAATATACCTTTCTTAAACAACTTATCTTCTGGGAGATGAAAGACGGTTCCTTTTTGCGTAATAAGAAGACTAATTGCAGGACTTGAAAAATGTTTTAAGTCTTCAATAGAAGAAATCTTCTGCAAAAAACTTTGGTTATCTAAGTAGAATTGTAAGGTTCTTATTGCACTATTGAAATCCATTTTCATTTCTCCAATTGCTTCAATCCTAGGGTTGTGATCCAATCAGGATTAGTTAGTTCAACCGATTTTTCAGTTGGAATGTAGTTAAGTGATTTAAGAGTTTCAAAAGCTTCAATTCGTAGAAAAGTGGATTCCTCAGGGTTAATGAAAATCTTTAGTACTTCTTTATTTATTTTTAGCTTATCCTCGTGCTTTGCTAATGCTTCGAGAGATGCTTGTCGTAGTAGCTCATCATTCGATCGGTCATTGATTAATTTTATAAGAAAATTAGTTACTTTTTCACTTGGATTACTCCCTAAATTCCTCAAAGCGATCTTCCTAATTGGTTTAGTAATACTTTCATCTTTTGCGATAATTACCAACATTTCTTCTTTAATTCCGTTTCGTGTTATGAAATCTATAATGGATCTCTGAACAGGAATAGGTGAGTCTCTAAAGTCTTCAAGAGTGTTAAAAATTTCAGGTAAATCACAAGAAAAAGAGGAAAGAGAATCTATGGCTCTACCTCGAAGGAATGCATCATCCTTCTTGTTTTCGACAATTTTAGCAAGGTAAGATATTAATTTATTCCCCACTTTCCCAATTAGGACTCTGAGAGCAAGTTCACGGAGCTGAAAAGGTTGTGTTGAATCTTCTAAGATATCAAAGAATGTTTTAGCTACCCGATCAACTGAAAAGATAGGCTTTATAGCAGTTAAACTTGCATCGGGATAATCAATTACTATTTTTCTTCTTATAATCTGAGTAGGTTCTTTTAATTTGAATTCTGGTATTCCTCTTCCATATACTTGAATAGAAACTCTTGAACTATTACCTGATTCCTGATGGATTGGATGTACTTCAAAAGATATCTTTGGATAATTCTTTGCAAACTCCTTCAATATAAAATTCAACTGAATTTCATCAACTCCCTCTGATTCGAACCCTACCCTTGAGGAGAAATGGTGTTGTAGGTATGAAAGACAAAGCCACTTAATAGAAGCCACTTCATAAGGATTTTCAAGGATATTAGTAATTATTTGATTAACTTTCTCTTCTTTTAAATTGAGAGGTAAATTTCGTATAATTTTAGCCCGATATTCTTTAGGATTTTTTTTATTGAACAATATTTTCCACTCTTCATGTCTTTTATAACTTGAAACATTACCAAATACAAAATCCTCTTTTAATATTGAAGTTTTAATTCCAGGGTGTTTTTTAATTGTGTTAATAAGCTTTATAATATCTTCAAGTGCAATCTCAATCTCTAATCCCTTGTTCATAATCTCTTGTCTTGATAGCATTTCATCAGCTTCATCAATGATTTTCAAAAAAGAGTAAATACTGTCAATGACGGGATTATCCGAAAATTTTTGCTTAATTCTAAAGAATCTAAATGTACATCTAGGAAATCCTTCTTCTATTGTTTCTTTACGTTCAAATCTGACCCATTTGGAAACATTTTCGGCAACAAGTGAATCATATTCACACATAATTGATCCCAAGTCCTCACGATCAAGTTGTTTGAAGACTTCTTGATACAGACAACGATTGATGTCAAAACCAAATTCATTTTCGGTAGATATAACCTCTTTGAGTTTAAAATATTCATTATCATATATTTTCTTGTTTCCATTGTGAGTATCTTCAACAAAAGTGGACCAGGGATCTTTAGAAGAAGATATAAACCGTCTTTGTGGTTCTAATACAAAGTCTTCTAGCATTATTCTATATATTGCCAATATATATCTTGCAACTTGGTTTTTATCCTTTTTCTTGCCAGGGAGGGATTCTTCTAGTGCAATAACAAAAGCTGGATTAATACCATGAAAAAGTTGGGTTTCATTGAATCCCTCTTTGATTTTTTCAAAAAGCTCCATGAATCGCTTGGTGAAAGAAGAAATAATGGTTTCAACTTCTTCGGAATCGAAGGATTTCTCCAATTCTTTCGAAGTAAATACTACAAAATAATCGAACATTTGATTTATGTTAAAATTAGACATCTGATTCGCCAATAATGCTAATTGCTTTAATAAGAGGTAAAGCTTTGCGTCTATAAAAATACATTTATATATATTAAAATACAAAAATGTATCTATGAAGAAAGCTATTTCAAGTTCTCGAAGGACATTATTAGAACGCGCTAAAGATATCTTCAATTTAATAGAAACTGAAGAGGATTCCTTTCCAAAATCTAATCTGAAATACGCTGGACTTAACCCTGAAACTGCAGAAAAGTGGTTAGAATTAATTATTTTTATCCAAAATCAACCAAGAATCAGATTGGTTAAAACTTCAAGGAATACAGTTGTTGAAAAACTAGAAAAGAAGTTCTCTCAGATGAGTCTGAAATCCTTCCTTGATGAAACAAAACCACTTGAAACGAGGTTACAAAGTTTAAGAGATTATGCAGACTCAATAATTTTTCAGCAACGTCTACTTAAATCAGATTAGTGTCAGATTCACTCTCTAAAAAAAGGAGGAAATGTGCAAATTTAATTTAGTGGACCCATTCTGATTTATTTTTTCATCTTTGTTGTCATATTTTATGAGAATGATAGTAGAAGAAGCTACTTAGTAAAAAATAATTGAAACACAAAGCTACATCCTCAAGTAATTCAGAAGTAACAAGATTTATTCTGTATATGGTTGTAGATTATTTACTTGTTCAGCTAAAGAATCCATTCCTTATATTTTATATCATTTCTCAATTTCTATTGACAATGGATGTTGTGGTATCCCAACCCTAAAATCTAAATCTTAGCTATACATTTACGGACAAGTTCAATAAATAGTTTTGGGATTAGGGTTCCACCAAGTTTAGCTGAGCATTCGTAAAACTGAAATCCATTTATACGCGCAAATTCTCGTCCATCCTTGATGGTCACCGTACGACCGTATTCCAAATCAATCTTATTCCCAATAATTGTGATAGAAGTATTCATGCCCGCTACTTTATGAAAATCAGCGATCCATTGAGAAAGATCTGTAAAAGTCTCTTTTCGTGTTATATCATAAACTGCAATGCACCCTAAAGACCCCTCAAAATATGTATTACGTAATCTACCAAATTTTTCTTCTCCTGCAGTATCCAACAAAACAAGTCTTACTTTTTGATTATTGATAACCATCCTTTTGACTGTAATATCGACTCCTAATGTGGGTAAATAATCCTCAGAAAATCTATTTTCTGTATACCGCCTTATAAGAGAGGTTTTTCCAACACGGAACGAACCAATAGAATTTATTTTAATTATAACTTCATCAGGCAATTTTAACTTCTCAAAATCTAAAAAAAAAAGAATTTTTTTATTTTTTTAGTAAAATTTTCAATGAAGAAAAAATTGTACTACACCTCATAGATTGTAAAATGATAGAAATATCAGCATTTATTCATTTTGATAATACTTCTTATCATAAATTTTTGCCCAATTCTATAAATTTATTTACTTATATATCGAAATTCTTTTTCAGCTATCTTAGAGAGTTTAATTAAATGAGTATTACGAAATTCTTGGGTATTCAAAATTTACCTGATTCTGGACAAAGTCTATTCCGTAAATACACATTTATCAGTATTTTTGGCGCTTTCTTTGGCAATCTCTCAAGTACTTTCTTTATTCTTTTTGCTATAGATGAAATTGGTTATGTACAAGCAAGCTATACTATTTCTTTTATGTTACTAACTCAATTAATCTTTGATTACCCCAGTGGGTCTTTAGGAGATTGGATCGGCCAAAAATGGGTTTTAACTATATCGATGTTAAGTAATGCTGTATTCTTTTACCTTTTAACTCAAGCTGGTACATTTAACGTATTTTTAATTTTAGCTTTTTTTGGTGGTTTTGCTAATGCCCAAGCATCCGGAACATTAGAAACTTGGCTAGATAACAACTACAAACTGGTGATTGGTACCTTTGATTTGGATAGGAAAGTATACGGCTTTGGAATGAGTCGCATAAATAGCTTGAACCGTATTATTATGGCTTTTTCTTTTCTTTTAGGGGGATATATAGCGACTAATTTTTCTAGAAGATCTGTTTTTATCGTTCAAGCCAGTTTTTCTTTATTACTAATTATTTTCATTTTACTTCTAGTAAATGATGTAGCTTCCGAACATACAGAAAAAAAGAAACCTTCAACTATTGAATATTTTCATTTTTTTACTGGTGGATTGAAATTCTTATTCACAAATAAAACTGCCTTTTTTTTCTTGATAGGAACTTCTTTAATATTTGGATCCTTTACAGTGTGGGGAAACCTTATTCTTTTTCCAATCTACTTTGGTTATAGTGGATCGGATGATCTAGCTAGTATTTTTCGTACAATCATGTTTTTAATCGGAATACCTATTAGTGTTTACATGGCAAGAATTAGTCAGAAATTTCAAAGTGAAAGAGTGTCATTTTTTTACCTCACTGGAACACTCTTCTATTATATTCCTTTCATCTTTCTTTTAACAGTTATCCCTCTCCCAAACAGCTTGAATCTAATTGGTCTCGTGATATCAGCTCTCATATTAACATTTTCAAACAATTTCCTGTTAGATGTTGGAGAAACATTACGATTACGTACAATGATTGATTTAATACCTTCTGAAAATAGAAATGCTGTGTATTCTCTGATTCCCTCCCTCGTTTCAATTATAAGTATCCCTTTATTGCCTATCACAGGTGAATTAATAGCTAGATTTGAAATGAACTTTGGAGTTATTATCCCGTTAGTAATAAGTTTTATTGGATCAATTTTTATGGTTATCAGTCTAAAACTTAGTAAAAAAAATTCAAATGATTAACAGAAACTTATCGATACGATTATATAAGCAATCTCACTGACATTAAAACTTCTTTTTCTTTCTTTTCTTTTTCCAGAATTTATACCACTTTATTATTGTATCATCGTGAATAAAGACTCCAAATTCTCCTCGTGGTTTTACGTCTTTTACTCTCTGGATGATTTCTTCATCGGTCATATTTCCTTCAAGTAGATCGCCAATCACTTTTTTTACTTCTATAACATATATTAGAATTTCTCGTACTTCTTTTTTTGTAAGAATCTCACCATGACCTATTATAATACGTTCCACGTCAAAAGAAATATATTCTTTCAAAGCCAAAATCCACTTTTCAGGATCACTCTGACGCCCCCCCCAAAGAAAATCTGATCGTAGATTATCCCCTACTGCTAAGAGCTTATGCTTCTGAGAATAAATAAAAGTTGAATCAGGGGTATGTCCTCCCGTCTGTTTGACAAGTATTTCCCAATCCGATTCTTTCAAAGTATATTCTTCATCAAAAACAATATTAGGATAAACAAGAGGAAAATCTTTGATTGGTTTGCGTTTTGCTGCTATTAAATATTTGGTTAATAGCTTAGAAGCAATAATTTTACAATCCGAATACAGGGGTAAACTGTGCGTATGATCACTATGAAGATGTGTTAAGATTACATATTCTATTTTATTCTTGAAAATTGACTCTGCTTCTCTTCGAATTTGACCTGCTTCAACTAAATTTCTTCCACAATCAATCAAAAGACTTTTTGCGCCTAAATTCAACACTACAATGTTCGCATGACCTGGAAAATACAGAACATTTTTTGAAAGGAGAATTGATTGTTGTATCTTCTTATTACTCATTTGAATCGCCACTATTTTGCTATAGAGTACGATTTATCATTAGAAGAATTTAACATCTTTTGAACTAATTGTTATTGGTAAATGATTCAATTTTTCTTTTTTAGACTAAATAGGTCGTAAGTAAGAATCTCCATTTCTACGATTCATATAATGATTCTGAATAGGTTATATAATAGAAATTATTAGTATCAAAATGAGTAATTGAAAAATTAGCCATTTAATGAAATCAACATTGTAAAAAGATAAAATATAATTCTCTCTTATTTGTAAAAAAGAAATGGAAGAGTTGTAAAGTATCATAATTTCAAAGATTGTATGAATGATCTGAATTACTAAAATGAATTGATTTCTATAATCATAAATTTGAGATTTTGCTTCAGCTTTGAGGTTTGATTAATCCTTTAAAGAAACAAGTGATTGAAAACATTGCAAACATGCATAACCTAAGCATTTAGTTTCTGATATGAGTAAATGCACCTTAGGACTAGTTACTAGTGTAAAAGCGTCAACTGGACAAGATGATATCACTTTAGTTGCTAAAACTTCTGTTAAAACGTGTGAATTTATCTCTTGAGAAATATTCTCAATAGATGTTTTAAATGAAGTCTCTTTTCTTGATTTCTTGGGTTTTCTTCGCGTTAAAATACGACTTAGGAAATTAATAGACAAAGCAACGAATGTTAAAAGAAAAAACATTCCAAGAAGAAAGAGTGAAAGAAGAAGAACATCAGATTCCATGATTATTTCACCAAATTCTCAGTAAACACAGGTTGATAATATAATATGATTAGAGGACATAAGGATCGAGGGCATTTTTCTATCAATTGCTCTATCCCCAGTCTATTTACTATTTGTGGAGGAATATAATTAAAGTAAGATACTTTACTGTATGAAATACTTACACTGAGATACCCTTCTCCAAATACAGTCTGAAATGTGGTTATAAAATCCCCGAATATCTCTTTTTTAGTAAGATCCTTTTTTTCCGCGCTAAAAGGTTTAAGTAATTTGAATATTCGGTTTAGTGCAAGTATCAATTCGGCATAACTAACTCTTAAAAGATTCCATAAATTGCTCTTCTTAGTATATGCATATTGTATGAAATATTCTGATGATTTTCTTACTGTTTCGGTTGAAACATGTATCGGATTTGGAAGAATTCCTAAAGTCCTATTTATTGGTCCAGTTATCCCAGATTTTCTCATTCCATTATTTTCTAGCATTTTAACTTCTTGTAAATTTTTTCTTAATTTTGCTGATTTCTCAATTCTTTTTGCAATTGAATAAGCATTTATTTCTTGGGACAAGAGAATCTTTTTTATTTTGGGGATATTATGAATTTCGATAGGTTCTAGCATGGCTCCTGGACGAATAAAGCCCCATGGAAATCGAATTTCCCATGCAATTTCAAAAATCTGTTGAAAATCTTCGAAACATTCATAGGCTAATTGGGAATAATTTAAATCTCCAAAATATTGAAAAATTTTATCAAATAAGTAGAAATAGGTCATTGCTCTCTCAATATTCAATAATAGACCACGATACCTCCAAATATTGTCAGAAACAATAGATCCCGAAATCAATTCTATTACTTCGGACAAAGCGACCTGTCGGGAAATAGATGTTAATGAATCTCCTCTTTCAAGTAATAGAAATAGGTTTGATAAGGAATTATTGGTCATTATAGTTTGTTTATGATTCTTAATTTTCAGAATTTCGTTAAGGTCTATTAAAAGGTCTTGATTCACTGTTTTAATTCCTCTTGGATCTATTTTATCAATAAACTTGAGTGATATTTGATTTTGTGAATAAATTATTTGTAACTGTCTAAATACACTTCATAAATACTCTCTATGAGGTCTGAATAACCCGTACAGCGGCACAGAATTCCATTCAAGCTATCTTTAATAGATTCTCGGCTTAAAGGTTCTCCTTTAGATAATAAATAATGGCCCATTAAAAGGAATGCGGAAGTACAAAATCCACATTGTATTGCACCGTTCCTAATAAATGCTTCTTGAAGTTTTGAAAGATTTTTTCCATCCATAAGTCCTTCTACCGTGAGAATAGATCTTTCGTGCACTTCCCATGCTAAAACCAAACAGGATTTGACTGGTTTTCCTTCAAGCAATATGGTACAAATCCCACAATCGCCTTGCCAGCAAGCAGCCTTTATAGATTTAATTTGTAGCTTATTACGGAGGATTTCAAGAAGAGTTTCATTTGAATTTACATTTAATGAATAGCTTTCATTGTTTACTGTTACTGATATTATTTTAGATGTAATATTAAGAGATTGTGTCACAAAATAACCTCCTTTAGTATCATTCGACTTAATATTTCCGTAATATGCAAACGGAATTCCTTATTGGATCTTACGTCACTAATTGGACTTATTTTTGTTTTTACTTTCTTCCATATACTTAAAAATTTATCTTCATCAATTTTATTTGAATCAGAAAAGAACTCAGAAATATCAATCAATACAGGTGTTGCAGCAACAGCGGTGTAAGCTAAAAATGTCTTAATGGATGAATGTAACCCTGTAACGCCAACAAGCGCTAGATCTTCTGCACTGCGTTTAAACTTTTTAAATGCTGATTTAGCCTCTTCCGGTTGTTTAGGTAAAATTATAGAAACTAGCATTTCATTAAGACTAAGACAGTTCTTTTTTACTCCAGTAAAGAAATCACTAATGGGTATTATCCGCTTTCCATTGATCTTTGAATGAACTTCTAGAAGAGCTTGGTGAACAAGAAGAGGCCCAGCTGTGTCTGCTGCAGGTGAAGCTGTACAGATATTTCCTCCTACAGTTGCACGTTGTCTTAAAATTTCGTCGCACATTTCACGAAGAGCTTGATAAAACGATGTAAAGTGTCTTTTTAATTGTGAAATGCAAAGAATATCTGAAATGGGTACTGCTGCTCCAATAATTATCACTTCATCAGTTATTTCTAATTTTTTCATTTCAGGAACGTTTTTAATATCGATAAGTATCTTAGGTTGAACTAATCGTTGTTTTAATTCTATTAATAGGTCCGTACCTCCTGCAAGGATTTTACAATTGGCTTGGTATATCTCTAGCAATTCAAGAGCTTCTGTTAGTGAATGGGGTATTAATAAATCAAATTCTGGCAAATTTAAGTGTGAAATGGATTCAATCATAGTTAATCCTCCAGAAGTTTTCGTTTTAATTCATCGATTAAATTAGGTCTCTGTTTTCGAATTTCTATCCATACTCGTTGTGGATTGATAGGAGTGTCATTAATTTCAACGTTAATAGCATTTAATAATGCATTTCCAATCGCAGCTGGAATTCCAAGCATGGTTAACTCCCCAATGCCCCTTGCACCGTGTGGACCATCTTCTTGAGGATTCTCTACAAAAAATGAAGAAAACTCTTCAGGAATATCCCCTGCTCTAGTTATCACGTAATCAACGAAGTTTGGATTCAAAAGTATACCCTTATCATTATACTGGAGTTCCTCGTTCAAAGCAATTGACAATGCCATAACACTTCCTCCAATTACTTGATTTTCACATAATTTGGGATTTATGGCTTTCCCAATGTCAAAAGCCGACACTAACCTTCTAATTATAATTTTACCAGTAAGTACATTAACTTCTAAATCAATTCCTTGAGCTCCAAATGTCTCAAAAATAGCTGGATTTCCTGCACCAGTTTCAGAATCCAACATTGACATTTTTGCGATATAATTACCCCGTCCAATTATAGGACCTCCTATTGATTCACCTGAAGGGTACATATAACCCATCACAAGTTCAGTTAGAATCAGATTCTTCCATGGTTCGCCTCTTGGATAGACTCTTTCATTTTCAAGTGTTAAATCTGTGCTAGGAACTCTTAGAATTTGACTTGCTAGCTCAAAGATCTGATTCTTTGCGTCATGACATGCATTTCGAACAGCATTACCGTCCATATATAATGATCGGGATCCCACAGTCTGCCAAGTATATGCGTCTCTGTCAGTATTTCTATCGCCCCTTACTTTTACTTTTTCAATAGGAAGACCTAATTCCTCAGCAGCTATTTGGGCAAGTGATGTTATAGTTCCTTGTCCCATTTCAGATGTTCCAACAGACACTAATACTCCGCCATCCTCGTTAAATTTTACATATGCAGAAGCAGCTGAGTTTGGAGGTTGTGCTGGTCCTTTCATAAAACATGCTACACCTATTCCTCTAAAAAGCCAGGGTTTATCTAAGGTAGACTCAGAAAAATTCTTCTTGAGATCCCCCCATACTTTATCTAGGCACTCATCGACATTACCTGCATCTTTTCGTAGTTTATGTTGATTAGCAGTGAACGATTTACCAGCTTTTAGAGAATTTATTTTCCTAAATTCTAGAGGATCTATGTTCAATTTCTTTGCAATTGTATCATGTTGCCTTTCGATTGCCCAATGTAATTCCATATGACCAAACCCGCGAAATGCTGTGGCGTATGGCTTATTCGTATAAACTGTGTAAGAATCTGACTTAATGTTATCAATGTCGTATGGTCCAATGGATACATAACCAGCTGCCCGTCCTACATTAACTGCATAATCTGCACATGCCCCTGAATCCCAAATATATTCGATTTCCTTAGCTGTGATTCGACCAGTCGAATTCACACCTGTTTTTATATTTGCTACCATACCGACACGAATCGGAGCGCTACGAAAATTCTCTTCCCGTGTTAATTGAATTTTAACAGGTTTGAAACCCGCTTTTCGTGAAAGTAATACAGTAAGTGGTTCAAAATTTAAACCCGCTTTTCCTCCAAACCCTCCGCCTAAATAAGGAGTATGAACAACGATATTAGTAGTAGGAACAGAAAATGTAATCCCTGTCAGATAACGGACTGTAAAGGGGGATTGCGCAGATGTCCATATCTCGATTGTTCCATCCTGTCGGTAGTGAGCAATTGTTGTTATTGGTTCGAGGTATGCGTGCGTAACTTGTGGCATGGAGTACGTATTTTCAAATACATAAGTTGCTTTCGAAAAGCCATTTTCTATATTACCTTTCCGAAGTTTAAAGTGATTAGCGATATTTGTACCAGGTACGGGTTTGAATGCTGGTGAATGCTCATATTCTGCTAATTTTTCATGAACTAATATTTCATTTGAATTCTTTGCTTCAACTGGATCTATTACTGCAGGAAGAGGGTCATATTTTATCTTTATGAGTTCTAAAGCTTTCTCTGCAATTACTTCTGATTCTGCAGCGACCGCCACTACTGGTTGTCCCACCCAAACGACCTTTTCAACTGCAAGTATGTCCCGATCTCCCGCATACAGCCCAATTCGGACAGGCCAATCTTTTCCAGTAACTACTGCAGCTACACCAGAAAGTTTTTCGGCAGCTGAACTATCTATGGAGACTATACGAGCATGAGCATGGGGAGATGTCAAAAATTTTCCGAATAATAAATTAGAAATATTATCAATATCAAAAGCAAAGGTTGCAGTTCCAGTTACTTTTTCTATGGCGTCTATTCGTGGAACTGATCGTCCAATATATTTTTTCATTTCATTGATCCCCAAGTAAATGGTTATTAACCGCCCCCTACAATTTCCAAAAAACCAAGGCGATCGACTGTTAATCGATCTTTTGGAGTCAATTTTGTGTCAAGACCAAGACTTATTTCTGATCTATCAATAATATGTCCATTTAATAGGAGAATGGTACCTCGGCTGAGATTATTATTTCTAATAAGTAAGGCTTTTAAAGTGGGGTCTTTTTCAATAAGTGATTGGATAACTTCACGAATAGTAGGACTTTTTTGGAATTTCAAATCCACTTTTGGGCCTAAATTAACTCCTAAACGGCCGAATAATTGAATTTGTAGTTTAATCATATGTATTTTATTGATTTGTATTAGGAATTTTATCTTTATGCATAGATATATTTTTTAAAGACTAGTCCATAAGAATAGAATTCAAAGAGAAAAAAATTTAATTACTGACCCTTGGGGAAATTAGCTGAGCTAATTATGGTGAAACGTGAGATAAAAAAAACATTAATGCGATTTCTCCGAAATGAGGTTACTGAGAAAGCTGCAGATTGGGGTGAATTAAGAAGAGTTAATAGTCAGGTGATTGTAAAAAGAGGATTACCAAATATTCCAAATTTAGTAATAAAAACCGACGCAGGCCTTTCCTTTCTTACTATAGTGGTTTGGAGAAAAGAATTACGACTCTATCTTTTCGATTCATTTGGTAGTATGCTTTACGGACAATCTTACTATGATGATTTAGATGAGGTTTATAATGATTTGAAAAGCAAATCAAAGAAGATAGCACGATTTCCACCTCTGAAAAAGTCGATAAGCCAAGCTCAACGAGATTCTCAAATAGATAAACAGTTTAAAGGAGTTTGGAATCATCTAGCAAAAATATTTCAAATTTCTCAACGATATCGAAAAAATCGCCCATTAATTAAAGAATCTTATACTACTGAAGGAGGGATATATGGAACCAAAGTGATAGAAGAATTCATATTTGTTCCACACAAAACAAATCGGTTAGGAACAATTTTTACGTTTTATTCTCTCTTTTTTTTCCTCCCACTAAATATTCGTCAAAATATAATTATTGGAGAGGCTATTGCATTTCGTTTATTAAAATCGATTAAAAAATTTCAAAACGAAAAACTGGATCCTGATTGGCCTTCCTTAAGAATTTATAAGGACTTAGATGCTTGGCAGAAAAAAAGCCCAATAAATTTACTCAAAGCTTTGGATAAATTGTCAGAATATTATGATCCAACTTGGAAAACAACAGATTTCTTAGAACTAATAAATTCTAAATTGGATCTTGTAGAAAACACTTCTAGGAAAAGAATCTCGAAATTATATTGTGAATTATTCTCTAAAACCCAAAATTTAGATTTTCTAATATTATCTGGTTTTCTTGGTTTACCGTTTGGTTTTGATTGTACAATTCCTACTAAATATGCAGGAAATGAATCGATTTCTATTTTAGTAGACTTAAAAACTTGGCGAATCTCAAATGTACTTAATTATTTGAACCAAAAACAAGAATCTATTACACGAGGCCTTTTAAAGGCAATAAAAGAAGCATTAAACTACCAATTTGGTTCCATAATAAAGATAGAAATGGATTTGGTTGATAGAAATAGAGTGATTTTAAAAAATAGATCGGATCTTCCTATCTTTTTAACCTCTGCAGTACAAGTTTTTCCAGATGGGACAGAGCATGCTAGCTCATTTCAGGAAACAATGATACTACCTTCAAAAAATCTGCCCTTAGATTTAAGAATACTTGGTAGAATAGATAATACTCCCATTAAGTTTGAATATTGTGTTAAAAAAACCTCTAATAGGATTTCCAAGCTTTTTTTCAAAGGAACTATTGTAATCTAAATTTACTCATGTAGCTTCTGATGAATTGTTTAACATTCTCTCTACCTCTGATTATCCCAAAATGACCTTCGCATAAATAATCAGGTGCATAATTAAGAATAATTTGCATAGATTTCATCCATTGCCTCATATCTGATTCCCATTCAGGCATAAATGGTCCATGGATATCCTGTCCGAAAATAATCCGTTTTTGAGAATTATTTATGTCTAATAAACCGACAACACTGCCAGGAGTATGTCCAGGGGTGGGAATAACTTTGAAATCTCCTCCAGTTAAGGCAATGTCATATGGTTGAAGGATCTCAATATCAATATCTGTTGAATTTAATTTTGTTTGGTACCAATTAGCTGCAGAACGAATAGGATCTTCACTTCTAATGATTTTTGCTGCATATTCATGAGCTATAATACGAGCGTTTACTAAATAGCTAGATTTCATCTCCATCAATCCCCCAACATGATCAATGTGAGCATGTGTTATAAGGACATATTTTATCTGCTCTAGTGGGTGGATTGTTACAATATTATCGCAAAGATTTTTTATTGAAATTAAATTGCCAGCTCCAACATCAATAAGTATTGATAAACCATGATTATCCGTCACTAAATAAGAACAGCAATCTTCTGGAGCTGATAATTCGCTACTTCCTACTAAATAAGTTGTAATATTGCTTAATTGGATTTTTTCCATTTTACTTCATCTTTTTGCCTAAGATTTGTCAACATTCTTATAATGGGTTGTTACCCGAATAATTGCATTAAGAGTTTCAAAAATCTTCTTGGTGATTCTTGTTAAATGAGTACTCATAATGTAATCAAAGTAATCGAAGACACATTTCAAGGGATTGATCTTTCAGCGTGCATATCTCTTGTGGATAGTGATGGATTAGTTATCTATTCAATTGGTGAATGTGCTGACCTTTGGTTACTTGAGGGACTCAATGCATATCTCATTATGGCATTTGAGTCTACTTTATCAAAACTATTAGAACTGAATCAGATACTTGACTCTCTAGTAATTAATACTGGAGACTCAGTTTTTTATGTTGATGATCTTAGAGGGAGCTCGAACTTATATCTTATAATACGAACTTCTCCGAAGTTAATGAATAAAGTATTACCGTTTCTAAAAAACTTTGTAAGAGCAGTTGAGTTGAGTTTAAAAGATTTCGGATGATATAACGGTAATTCGATAAAATTCTAACTCTTCTGAATAATATAAATTCTTTTTTATCACAAAATCAGATATTACAGAAATCTAGAATATATCTAGAAAGCATCGAAAAGTAATTTATTTCCAAAAAATGAATAACAAACAGTTCTATAAGTGACATTAAATTAATCAAGTGGTTTCAGAGGAAGATCCAAGAATGGGAAAAATCAAAGTTGCTATTGCAGGTTTAGGAAATTGCGCATCCGCCTTAATCCAAGGAGTTCATTATTATCGTAACGAAAAAGATGATACTAGAGTTCCTGGTTTAATGCATGTGAGGTTTGGGGATTACCATGTACGTGATTTAGAATGGGTTGCAGCATTTGAAGTTAACAAGGATAAAATAGGAAAAAAAATCAGTGACGCAATTTGGGTTCATCCAAATTGTACCCCAAAGTTTTCTGAAGTCCCTGAAATCGATGGGTTGGTTTATCCTGGGCCAATACATGATGGAGTTCCGCCACATATGGTAGAACCATTCCACTGTTATGATGAAACACAGATGGATCCGGTCGATGTTACAGAAATATTAAAAGAAACGAAAGCTGAGATTTTAGTCAATTTTCTTCCTGTTGGAAGCGAAAAGGCAACTCGAATTTATGCAGAAGCTTGTTTGGAAGCAGGTGTTTCATTAGCAAATGGTATGCCAACATTTATAGTCTCAGATCCTACAAAAGAGTGGCCAAAAAGGTTTGAAAAACGTGGAATTCCTTGTGCTGGAGATGATATCAAATCGCAAGTTGGTGCAACAATTTTACACCGCGTTTTGGCAAAGTTGATGTTAGACCGTGGTATTGAGATTGAGAAAACTTATCAATTGAATGTTGGCGGTAACACAGATTTTGAAAATATGAAGTATGAGTCAAGATTGAAAACGAAAAGAATAAGTAAAACAGAAGCAGTTACCAGTCTTCTCCCCCATGATGTTCCTACTCGAATTGGACCTAGTGATTATGTTCCTTTCCTAGAAGATCGAAAAATTTGCTACCTATTACTCCAAGGACGAAAATTTGGCGATCAACCTCTTACAATTGAAGTTAAATTAAGTGTTATTGACAGTCCCAATTCAGCAGGCGTTATGATAGATGTGATAAGGGCTTTGAAAACAGCAAGAGATAGAAATATTGCTGGACCGTTGATTTCTATGTCAAGTTATGCTTTCAAGCATCCTCCACTTCAAATACCTGATGATGAAGCCCGTGATAGAGTGGAAGCATTCATACGTGGAGAACTTGAAAGGTAAAAATAATCGGGAAGAATTTATTTGACCTCAAAAACAGCTCTTCATGATATTTATGACCTAATACGGCTCCCACTCTGCTTAATGGCAGCAATCGCTGGTTTAACTGCTGGTATGATAGTTGTTTTAGTTCAAGAAAAAACTCCTGGAATGACTTTCCTTGAATTTGTGGCTGCCTATTTGGAAACACATTTAGATTTAGCCATTTTAGGTCTTTCTATTCCCTTTTTAATTGTAGGGGCTTCGATGTCTATAAATGACTATCATGATTACGAAGCAGACAGAATAAATAATCGAACAGATCGTCCATTAGTTAGAAATCCTAATTTAAACCCTGATTATGTATTATTTTTGTCACTTCTTATGATAGCCATCGGTATTCTTCTATCACTCTTTTTATTCTTTGATAATCTATGGGTTGTTTTTGGTGTTGTGTTCTTTAGTTTTCTTTCACTTTCTTACAACATATGGACAAAAGAAAAGGGATTACTAGGGAATATTACTGTAGCATTTTGTGATACTGCTCCTTATCTTCTTGCTTTAATAGCAATGGGAGCTACTGATGTAGATACAGTATTAGTAGTAGTAATTATGTCAGCAATTACTTTTTGCGGAGTTGTTGGAAGGGAGCTTGTTAAAGGGGTAATGGATATGGAAGGAGATGAGGTAGCGGGTTCTTATACATTTGCTTTAAGATACGGCCCAAAAAGGGCGGTCGTTTTAGCCTCATTCTTCTTTATCGGAGTAATTATTTTAGCTCCAGTTCCTCTATTCATCAAATTTCAAAATAATATATTGTACACATTTTTCATATCAATTGCTATCGTTTTATTATTATATACTGTAATAATTCTGATGAATGATCAATCCTATGAAGCTGGCAAAAAAGCGAGACATTATACAAGAACAGCATTATGGATGGGCGCTATAGCCTTTTTACTTGGTGCAATTTGTTTATTCTGATCCTTAAAATTGATTAGGTAGGTTTCGTTAATGTTTGGGAATTCTGAAACCTTTTTCTATAACATTGCTGAAAGAAGTAATCTCTACGAGGGAACGCAAGGAGTTAATCGAATTGTACTAGAGATGTTTCGTAGGCAAAATGAGATAGTTAGTAACAAGGAATTAGCTCGAATTGTAGGAATTCCTGTTCCTGTTATATCTGCAGTTCGAAGTGAATTAATAAATGCTGGATTCTTAAAAACGAAGAGTATATTGTCAGCAGCAGCTATTGATTGGATAAAAAGGGAATTAAAGTTAAAATTCTCTCAGGAATTTCTTGAGGAATTTGTTTCGGCTTCCAGTTCAAATGTTCCGCAAAAATATTTAGAATTCTTCTCTCCAGTAATCAAATACCTAAACGATCGCCCACCTCCAGAATATAAATATGACCAATCTCGTAGTACTCCTGAAACAGTTATAAAAAGGGCTTTGTTAATGCTAAATAATGGGGATCTTGAAGGCAAAAGAATTGTGATTCTTGGAGACGACGATGGAGTATCAATTGCCTTGAGTTTTCTTCGTTGTGCTGAAGAAATATTTGTAATTGATATCGATCCTAGAGTACTCGAATTTATTGATAATTTTTCGTCTCAATATCGTGTTTCTGATATTTTACACACTCAATTATGGGATATTCGAGCTTCATTTCCTAAAAAATGGTGGCACAAATTCAATACTTTTGAAACTGATCCTCCATATACTGTATTAGGATTTAAACTATTTCTTAATCAAGCGATAACCTTAATGAATTTCAGGTATGGAGTAAAGGGATATATTTCATTTGGAGCTAAAACTCCCCAGAAAACTTGGGCATGTCAAGAACATCTCTTATCTTCTGGATTTATGATCAATGAATATATTCAAAATTTCAATCGATATCATGGAGCAACACTATTAGGAAACACATCAAATATGTATATTGTAAGTTTAATTCAGCATAAAACACGTTTGATTGATACAAAACAGCCAGAATTGGCTATATATACTTTTGATGAGGATAAGATCAGAGATATCCCAACCATTGGATATCAAATTATTGCAGAATTTTATGGGGTTAAATCTGTTTTTCTAACTGATATTCAGAGACTAAAAAATATAATAAAAAATGGTATAGTTGAAAGTGGTCTTATTTTAGAAGAAATTTTCACAAAAGAGTATTCTCCTTATGGATTATCAGTCATTGCAATCTTGGTTGAAAGTCATTGTCATATACATACCTGGCCAGAACATAATTACTTATCTTTAGACTTATTTGTATGTGAGCAGGCAAAAAAAGCAGAAGATTTTTTCATGTATCTAATTCAAAATATTAATCCTTTAGATTATCATAAATTCCAATTTTTCCGTGGTAAACCTCCTTTAAACAGCTGAAAGGTGTTTTGATGGATAAAATAGACAAAAAGGAAGTAGTTAATGATCAGCATTCTGAAGAAATGGGTTTCTTTAATGAATTAGGTCGAAAATCCGTTCATCTGTCAGTTTTCGGGGTTCCATTAGCATATCATTGGCTGAAAATCCCCCTTTGGTTTATTCAATTAGCATTACTTCTAACTGTATGTGTATGGTTTATACCGATGGAAATTTACAGATTAAGGATTAATCCAAACACTTGGGTCAATTATATTACTAGATCTACAGAAAAAGAGGGTATTGCTAATTATCTTATAACAACATTAGTTTGGTTTATTGTATTACTTGGAGTTAGTTTGGAATTTTATATAATAGAGATAGCAGAGCTTGCTTTAGTAGCTACTGTAATGGGAGATTCTGCAGCAGCAGTAATAGGACGAGGAATTGGTAAAATAAATCTACCTTTTACAAAGAGAAAATCAGTAGAAGGTTATATTGCTGGGATATTAGTCACATATCTTGTAGGACTTGGTTTTCTTTACATTATTGGTCTACCAGATATTTTTCTCCCTCTATTACCGACAGTAGCTTGGGGATTTTTCGATTTCTTCGAAGATTTACCATGGTACTTTGCAGATAATATTTTTCATCCATTGATTACATTGATTTTGGCTATAGCACTCAAATTCCTAAGAATCCTGTAGAATTGATTATTCATTAAGAATTTAGTTTGAGTTACCTTTACTTAATAGGTACCATGGTATTTGAATGGCATAACCTACAACCTTTTTCTAGAAAACATTCCTTACAGTAAGGTGTGTTACATCCTGAATTACCACACTTGATCGTTGCGATTTTCGTCTTACATGCGAAGCATGATTGTTTTAATCCAAGAATGTTGTGTACACGACTATAACGTTGAATTCTAAGGAAAATAAGAATAGCTAACACTGAAAATACTATTGCCATAAGAGGAATGAAGAAGGGGAGATCGATTAGAGTAACTGGTGGAGAACTTGCGTCATACAGGATTTCCAATAAACGTATCTGATAAGTAAGTAATTTACCATATAAAGGATCAGAAATATTGATAAATCCTTTCCCAGAGGATGGAGGAATATCTACTTGTTTATAACCTCCTGCTACCATACCAAGCATAGCTTCACGAAATCCCACGTTTGGAGGAACTTTAATATCAGGATATTGCTCAATTATAGTGTTAGGGACAGGTTGATCAGGATCGACTACATATACAGTACCTTCTTGGTCATCTTCGCGAATATTCTCAACCCACAAAGTATAATTGACAATAACGACATCCTCCATTTCTACTCGAGTATCAGGTGTTATTTCTTTCGCATCAGTTTGTTCGGTTGAATAAGAAAAAAACAGCAAGCTCATACAAAAGAATGAGGTGATTGAGAAAAAAATTAAGTTTTTCTTGTACGCCATTACTTGTCTACCTTGATAGACTCACAGGATATAATACCTGAAGGGATTTTTATAAAACTATTTTCAATGAAATGTCAAAAAAATCATTTGGTTTTAGATGGATGAGATTATAAAGAAATCAACAAAAAGATGCATACACATGAAAGAGCAAAATAAGAAAAATTTACGTATTACGTTGAAGGGATGGGCAGCAAATAGCACATTAAGATCAGAAGGTTATGCATTTATAGCTTTTACTCCAAAAGAAGCACGTGATCGAATTAAGAAATTCAAAGGAGATCCTCAAAAACTTATTCTCGTATGTCCATCAATAGACTGGTCTTGGTCAGATATTGTTAATAGTGTTGGTGGTGTTGTAGCTGATCACGGTACAAGAGTTAGTAGGGGTTCTGAGGTGTCTGGAATTGTCCAGGTAGCAGCTGTACTTGGTACTAAGGACGCTACTCGGATTATAAAAGAAGGGAATGTCATAGAAATTATAAATGAAGGTAATGAAGCTCTTGCTAAAGTATTCGATACTAGCAAACTGGGTGAAATATCTGAGTAATTTTATTCAAATCAATCTGAACTATCTTTCTCTTCATCTTTTGACTTTGGAGAGTCGTTAGAATCAATAGATTCGATGTCATTAATCGTTTTAACAGTTTCGATAGCCTCAGAAGACTCGGTAGGTTTAGTAGATGCCCGAACTTCTTTTTCTGCAATTTTTAACTTAATATAACTGTCCCATTCTTCCTGGTTCTGTCGAAATTTTGCTTCCCAATCAGCATTTAGTTGCAGAATTTGATTTTCGAATTCTTCATTAGCTTTTGTAAGAAGATTTTCCAATTCTTGAATCCGAGAGTTCATTTTAGAGAAGTTTTTACGTATTTCTTCTTTCTCCTGTTCTATAATTTGATTCTTTTTTTCTAAAGCGCGGTTTTGAGCTAGTATTCCGTCGAGTTCCTCTTGTTTTTTCTCTAATAATTCTTTATTTTCTGCGAATTCGGCTTCTATGGTTTTTGATTTCTTTTTATTAACGCTACGAGCTTTTTTTGCTATTGATATTGAATATTCATTCAAACAATCTTGGTTAATTCTTAGTAGCTGCTCTGATATATCACGAATTAGCCCCTCTACCATCATTGACGAGACTGTCATCCTTGATGAAAGTTTTCTCGGTAAATCTCGAATAAAGCTCTCTCTGGCCTCATTTATCTTATTCTTAGAATCTGCGATGAGATCGTCAAATAATTTCATAATATATTGCCCTAAATCTTGGTATTCAGCCATTTGAGGGAACATCCAAAAAGATAAGTTATGAATTATAATATAATGTTACAAACACACAATTGCGTGTTTTAACTCTTTTTATGAATATTATTAACTATTTTAAAGATTCTAATAAAACTATTAGCTAAGTAGGTAAAAGATACTCAAGGAAATTTCATATCAAAAATAAAAGTTCAATTAAACTGAATGGTCATTAAAATTGATATTTGAAGATTTTTTTAAATTAATAACTCTATTCGTCCTTAAAAACGGAAATAAATTAATTAATCTCCTCTTTTCTCACTTTCCTCCAATCCTAGTAGTTTTAAATCTAATAATTGATTCACAACACACCGTCGAACGAATTCTGAAGCATTATCAGCAATTCCAAGGCTTATGGCTTTATCAATTCCTTCATATAAATTTTTTGAAACCCTAAGAAGTATTGTTTTCTGTTTTCTGAAAGGAACTGGAGGTCTTTCTTTATTCTCAGGTTTTGAAGATTCATTCACGTCTGACATTTCAAATCATAACCCAATAACTACATTAAGTATACATTTGATAACCTTTAAATACTTTTTGATTTATAATAGCTAATCAAATGTATATCATCGATTAAAGGGAATTTACTATGGCTAATTCGAATTTGTTGGATATTGGTAAAATAACTGCTGTTATGACTGGTTCTACAATTCTCGGCATTTTTCTTGGAAGTAGAACAGGTGGAACTTATACTTTTGAAGTAGGAATAAATTTAATGTTAGTCCTTGTAATATTCATGCTTTTAGCGTCAAGCCTAGCGATAGCGCATATGTGGTTATCAAAACAGTGAGTTAAAAGTAGATGAAAAAGAAAACCAAGAAACCTATATTGATTCCATTCATTGTTACGCTAATAATGACACTTTTTTGCGTGTTTATTTTTATTTCATCTCTTCAGGTACGAGTTGAATTATCTCCTCGTCCTAATATTCGTCCAAACATCTTAGCAAATGGAACTAGTTTTCATGGTTTTATCGATGTTACAATTCCAATAAATATCACAAATGATTCTCCTGCAACTCTGTTGGACATCACAATTAATGTTTCACTGTCAATAGTAAGTATTGAACACTTTAGTTGGTTCCCAGATACAACTATAATCAGTATTTCTAAAGTGATAGAAAGAATTGATTCAAATGAAATGTATCAGGATAAAATCCAAGTCAATATTTCCGATTTCATTGCTATTCTTGCTATTTTGGACGTATATCTAGTACTTGACGTAGAAGTCTCTTTGAAATATAATTTTGGTTTATTTTTTTTTCCATTTCACTGGGTAGGGAGAATTCAAGATTATTGGAAAGCTCCGTTCTAAAAATCTCTAATAAATTATAAAAGTAAGGTAATTTTAACGTTTCAATTGAGATTTAGATTATCACTTTACAGAGAAATGAATAAATGATTTTCGTAAGTGAATATAATTACTTTTAATTTTTCTGATTTTTATTATGCAAACATTTAAACATAAGTATCCAAATTAAATGTTAGATACCGATAAAGTTCTGATAAAAAGTTCATAGAGCTAATAAGATCAAGTTAAAATGAGGTAGAATTATGTCATATCAAGATGCAATGAACAATTTACTACAAACAGGGTACATTAATATCGTTACGATTCTTGACGCAAATGGCGGAGTCTATTGGACTAATCAACCTGAATGGCAATTTGATGGCGCTGCTGTATTAAGAGCATGGCAAAATAAAGAACCAGGAATTAATATTGCAGGCACACGTTTTTCTACGATGGTGAATGATTATGAAGCAGGGAATTATGTTGCGCGTAATGTGGGAGGAGCAGGCATTGTTGTCATTGTACGGGCTCCAAATGGATATTATTTCCTTACTTGGACCAGTGGTGACGTAGGAATCCCTGCTATTAATATTCATGGGGAAGTCGCTCAAATGGCAGCGTTATTCAAGTAAAAACGGAATTTAAAGACATCTTTGGTTTTTCAAATTTTTTTATCCAACTGATAACACTAGCAAATTTGAGGACAAATCATTTTTAATTTTGATCCTGATATTTCGTTCAAATGGATTAAAAATATCAAAATCATTTCGATATCAGTTTGAGATTTAAAAAATTTAAATGATTCTAAAAATGAGAAAATTTTTATGAACCATGCTCGAGAAATTCTTATTGAAGAACTTTTTTTCCTTTTTAATAGAACAAGAAATTATATTCTTCATAATATTAAAGGTATAGAAAATATTGCGAAAGCTAAGGAGTTTTATGATGTTTTTACGACCCAATGTCTTATTTTATGGTTTCTTCAGCAGAAAAAGATATTTAATGATGATAATTTATATTTAATAACAAAATTCAGAGAAATATCAAACGGTATCTTATCTCAACATTTTAATAGTTATCTTGGATTTATTACTTCCCTTTTATGTAAAATTACAGCACATTCTGATTCATATATATATAAAGATGATATTTTTGGCGAGTTAAGAGTTCTTGGGCCAACGCTATTATTGATTGAAAAAAAAGATTTAGACTCATTCCATATACCAAATCATTGCCTTTTTGATAATGAGCATAGGAGTACTTCCATTAATTCTTTCTCTAAAAAGCAAAATGATTTCTTACCTATCTTTAATATTCTTGAAACAATAAGCCAAAATAGAGGAAATATTGACGAGTTTATAATAGGAGCAATATATGAGAAATTCATTAATTTAACAGAAAAAAAAAGATCAGGAGCTTATTATACTCCTGAACCAATCTCATATTACACAAGTAAAACTGCTCTATATTCTTATTTCATTGAAAGAATTAATAGTAAATTTAGCTCAAACTTCGAATTAATGATTGAAGTACTTAAATCTCGAAACAAGGATGTCATAATCTTCTTATTTGAATTAATAAAAGAAATTTCCATCCTAGATCCTGCTGTAGGAACAGGACATTTTTTAGAAAGTGCAACAAAGATTCTTCTGGATATTTACATCTCTATATGGAAGAATTTAAAGAAATTTCAACCCAATTGTAAAGCCGATTTAGAAATTTACCAAACTGACGGGAAAAAAACCGTTGTTGACCTTGTTAATATATCGGATGAAAATGAATTTAGTTTTTTTGTTTTATTTCACATCCTTACCAATAATATCTTTGGTATTGACATCGATGGAACGGTCATAAAGATAGCTAAAGCGCGACTATTTCTTTTCCTCGTAAGGTATTTTGAGGTCTATATGGCGCAAATTATTAATCTAATGAATATCTCATTCAATTTAAAATGTGGAAATTCACTTATAGGTTTTATTTATTTCCCACAAGAACCAGTAATAAGACAACTACATCTTGATAAATATTTCCCTGAAATAAACAAAACTAACAATGATATTCTGTTAGAAGATGTTAAATTATTAATGAGAAAAGATGGTCATTTTATTGAAAGAGAACAGATTTACTATGATTTGTTTTCAAAATTTAATACCCTTTTCTCACAAAAGTATGATATTGAATTATATAGATTAAAAAAACTAAACCCACTCCATTGGTGCTTGGAATTTCCACATATATTTATCAATAAAGAGGGGTTTAACATTATTATAGCAAATCCTCCTTATTTAGGTGAAAGTGGAAATAAAAATCTATTTCGGGATCTTTCTTTGTGTTTAGATTCTTATTATGAGGGAAAAATCGATCTTTGGTACTTATTTTTACACCGTAGTCTTGATTTGTTAACATCTGAAGCTTATTTATCATTTATTACATCTAATTATTGGATTACAGCCTCAGGAGCGGAAAAACTAAGATCTAGAATCTTATCTCAAACATCAATTGTTAACTACGTTAATTTTGGAGAGAATAAAGCTTTTAGTAATGCTCAAGGTGTTCATACAAATATTTTCACCTTGAAAAAGGTAAATACCCCAAATCCCAATATTAAAGTCACGCTATTCATGAAAAATTATCCAATTAGCACTAATTTAATTACTAAATTGGATAAACAACTAAATTTCAAAACAGATCAAACAAAAATTATCTTTAAAGATTGGGATTCATATTTTCATTTCCTTCCAGAAGAATATCGAGTTATTTTTGAATATATAATTAGTAACTCGGTTATGCTTAAAAATGAAGGCTTTTATACAAAAGAAGGTATTGTAACAGGGCTTAACAATATAACAACCAGGCAAATTAGGAAATATAATTTATCTGAGGATTTAAAAGGAGTTGGTGTCTTTATCTTAAATGAAAAAGATGAACGAGACTTATATCTTATTAATACTTTTAATGAAGAAGAACTTGCTTTATTAAAACCTTTCTATAAAAATTCTGATATTCAAAGATTTAGTACTGCAATTCGATCACACAAAAAAATTCTTTACTTGAATAGAAATACTGTTAATTTAGATAATTTACCCAACATAAAAAAGCATTTAAAGAG
>JBHLKP010000023.1:0-31948 GCA_048886525.1 Candidatus Hodarchaeota archaeon
TATTATGCCATATCATCTTTATGCAAGGCAAGATCGGGAATCTCGGAAGGGAGAACCTGTTTCTAGTCGTTATATGGGTTTAGCGTTAGAATCTGCAGGAATGGACGCTTTTATGACTCTTTCTTCTCATATTTATGGGAAGACTGATATACATGAGTTCTTCTCTTCTGCTGAAGCAAGTGATGTTTCTGCTATTCCTCATCTTATAGAATCCCTTAAATCACATATTTCATCTGCTCATGAAATTATTTGTTTTTCTCCTGATGAAGGCGCTCTAAGATTGGCAAGAGAGGCAGCAGCAGCTATTGATTCGCCCTATTACGGTGCAATCAAAAAAATAAGAGATCCGAACACAGGTGAAATTAAGCAAACACTTACAGGGATCAACATTGAGATTAAAGACCGATCTGTGTTAATCATTGACGATTTGGTTAGTTCAGGCGGCACTATGATTGGAGCTGCTAAAATTTTAAAAGAATATGGTGCTAAAGAGGTATATCTTGCCTATATTCACGCAGTTCATTCCCCCGATAATTTTAAAAATATATTAAAGGCTAATCCCTCGATTATTCTAGCTACCAATACAATTAAGACGAATTTACCTGGTTTAACTACTGTAAGTGTAATTCCTCTTATCAGTACTTGGATTAAAGAGAATTCTTAACCTATTCTCCCAATTATTTAATTTTGAATAGAGAATTACTTCGTTAAATGCTTGTCGATAAGATCACGAATCGCTGAACGTACAAACTCCGAACGATTAGGATATTTTCCAGTTCTAACTAGTTCAGCCATTGCATCAATTTGTTCTTCTTCGACATATAACGTTACTGTCCTCAATTATTAACCCTCAAAACTGTTCTAAGCATTTTTTACCTTCACTCAGGCCAATAAAAAATGTTGCGCATGTCAAGATAAATTGGTTCAAATTACGATGAATAGCACAGACCAGAGGAATAAATCCATCAAAATCCTCAATTATGGCTGTAGTGCCAATCGTGCAATTGCAGAGGGATTAATAGGCATTTTACAAAGAAATGGATATCCGCTTGCTGAATCCATCGAGGAAACTGATGTAATCATTGTTAATACATGTATAGTTAAACAAAACACCGAACATCGAATGAAAAGTCTGCTATTATCACTTCCAAAAAACAAGAACCTAATTGTAACTGGTTGTCTTCCTGTTGTTATGCGAAATTGGATAACGGAATATCTTCCTCACGCCAAAGTCCTTTTTCCTGAAGCAGCAAACCAAATCATTGAACTACTTAATGAAGAACCTGTACTTGAAACCAAAATTGTTAATCCTTCTGTTTGGTCCCAATTGTATACTAATCGGCGTCGTTACTTCAATCCTGTTATAACCTCTGTCGAAATATCACGGGGTTGTTTATCAAATTGTGCTTATTGTATTGTTAAGAATGTCAAAGGAAAAATTCGTTCTCGGTCGCAAGAATCAATTCTATCTGAAATTCGTACAGTTGTTAGCCATGGGTGCAAAGAAATATGGCTTACTTCACAGGATACAGGTACATTTGGATGGGATTTAACTCCCAAACAATTTATCCCCTCTCTTCTTGAATCTATCGTACAAATTAAAGCAGATTTTTTTGTACGATTAGGCATGATGACTCCAAATACTCTTAAAAACTTTAAATTCGACTTAATAACTCAAATGGGAAATAAAAAGGTATTTAAATTTCTTCATCTGCCTATTCAATCGGGTTCAGATACTATTCTTCGTGCTATGAGAAGGAAAGAAGATGTTAACTATTATATTGAGCTTGTTGATACATTAAGGCAAGGAGTTGACGCATTAATCATAGCTACTGATATTATTGTCGGATTTCCAGGAGAAGCTCAAACTGATTTCAATGCAACAAAAAAACTTTTACAACGAGTAAAACCCACCATTGTTAATATTTCGAAATATACTGATAGACCTGGCACTTTAGCTGCAAAAATGCCTGATAAAATTCCAACAAAGACAAAATCTAGTCGTAGTAAAGAATTAAGTGAATTAACTCAGAAAATTACTAGCTCAAATTTAAAGAAATGGGTTGGATGGAAGGGTATTGCATTAATTGATGAGATCGGCAAGAAATCCAATCAATATATTGGGAGAACTACCTCGTATATACCAACAGTGATTGAGGACAAAACACTATCATTGGGACAGATCTTAGAAGTTCAGATATCAGACAGCGGTCCGACATATCTATTCGGTGAAAAATACAAGTAAATTGTTTAGATATGTTAAAAAAGACGAGAAGTGGATTATATTTGGAAGAAAAAAATGCGGGGGATGGGATTTGAACCCACGGACGTCTATACGACTGGATCTTAAGTCCAGCGCCTATGGTCGGCGCTTTTTTACACTTTTTTTACTGTGTCATCTAGCCCTTTACTAAATGTCGCCTTTGACCCAGCTTGGCTACCCCCGCAGCTTCTCAAATTTTCTTGTTTTGCATGTGGGAGGTAATAAGACTGATATAAGTGTATATATTTATATTATTAAGTATGTCTATGTTACTCTATAGTGAAATCCACTTTTTAACGAATTATTAATACTTTTATTACCAATTTGATGATCAGTATGGAAACTCCTTCTACAACAAAAAAAATAGAACAAGATCCTCTCTGGAATTCGCTACATGTTGTATTAATAGAGCCAAGTAAACCTCAAAATCTAGGTAGTGTTGCTCGAGTGATGATGAATTTTGGATTCAATAATCTGGTTATTGTAAATCCAAAACTGGATTTAGCAGATCCAGAAATCGAGATTGTATCTCGGCGTGCTAATCATATAATAAATCAAGCTCAATTAATTACTAGTATGAAAGAGGTACGTGAAAAACTTGACTATCTTATAGGAACAACAGCACGAGTAGGTAATGATTATAATTTAAATCGAGTTGCTATCTCTCCAGAACAGTTGGTTGAGGAGGAATTAAAACATGAAAAGCTGGGTTTCATTTTTGGGAGAGAACAATATGGATTATCAAATGAGGAAATCGCACTATGTGACCTTATTATTAGTATTCCAACCCATGAGGCATATCCAGCCATGAATTTATCCCATGCTGTAGCGATCATACTTTATTTCATGTTTCAAAAGTATACACATCTAAATAACATAAACTTCAATGGTAGACCCAAACATAGAGCAGCTTCATATGAAGAGAGACAACAATTAATGGTTTATTACGATAATTTAGTAAAAAATTCTGGTTATCATCCTGAAAAACACCAAGTAGCATTACAAGCCTTTTCCAATATCATTTCACGAGGCTATGTTACTGGACGTGAAATAACCACTTTAATGGGTGTTCTAAAGTGGATTGAGTTGAATCTAAAGAAGAAATCTGCATAATATACTAAAATTATCTCACCTTCATTTCTATAATGAGATTTTACTTGGCGACATAATGGAGTGAAATTTAAAACAATTAGCTAAATATTCAGAAAACGACAAATTAGCTTTACAAATATATCATGCGCCGATAGTCCAGCCTGGTAAGACTCCTGTCTGCCACACAGGTGACCTGGGTTCAAATCCCGGTCGGCGCATATCATTTTTTAATAAAACTAATGAATTCGTAACTAGAATCTTTTCTCTTCAATATTCCTTCTTAAGAAAAGGATCCCATCCTCTCATAGCAAGTGGAGTTTTTTCCCCATTTTGAGAAAAGAAAACACCCTCAGATGATGTGCATTCTCCAATAACAATAAATTTACAACCGTGTTGATCAAATATTTCTTCTAGTTCTTGAATTCTATGGGGAGAAACAGTAAAAACTAGTTCATATTCTTCCCCTCCAAACATAGTAATATCTAGTAAGGTTTGGTTTGAATCAAAATAAGAATCTAATTGGGGATGAATTGGTAATGTCTTGATAACTATTCCAACCTTAGAAGCTTGCGAAAGCCAATGTAAAGAAATTGCCAATCCATCAGAACTATCAATAGAAGCATTAGCTAGTCTATTTTTACTCAAAAGAGTTCCTTCAACTATTTTTGGCTCAGGGTTGTATAATAATTCTTTTGTTTGTTTAAGGAGAGAATTTGAAATGTTGCTATATTTATCACTTGATGGGGACAACAAATGATTCAAACCAATTGTTGTAAGACCAAAATATCCTGTTACACAAACTAGATCTCCAGGTTGCGCTCGATTTCGTGCTAAAACTTCTCCCTCGATAATTGATCCTAATCCAACCCCTGTAAGAACTGTTTCAAATGCAGAACCAAGGTCTCCCCCTAGGTATTTCGCGCCATATTTATGTGCTGCTTTTTGAAATGATTTTGTTAATTCCCTGATTTCTTTCTCTAATATCGATTTTTCTAAAACCATTGATGAAAGAAATAACGTGGGATTTGCTCCCTTTGCTGCTAAATCTGAAAATGTAATACTCACCAATTTAGCACCAATTTGGGTCCACGTTTGTCCAGGAAGAAAATCAGATTTTCGTGACATTGTGTCAACATTAATTATAACATAAGGATGAGTGTTATTGACAAGGTAAGCGTCTTCATTTGTACCAAGAAGATCAGATGGGTCAATATACGGTTGTAAAAGACGAATTATCTCTTGTTCACCCAAATTCTCAAGATTTCTCAATTCGATCAACTAAATTATCTGATTCCCATTCCATTATTTTTATCTTTCAGTTGTACAATATTCTTTCCTGACCGTAAAATGAGTGAAACGATGAATGTACCATCAGGTGCTAGATTCAAAGCCTATATCATTCCTATTATATCTGTAATTTTGATTACCATTATATTATCAGTATTCAACATAGTTTATTATACTGCATTAGAAGAGGATCCAGATATCGATTTTGAAAGGCCAAAAATGGCATTTATAGAGGAGGATCCTGATGCACCCGGAGGAATTGCTCTAGGTGCTCTATTAAATATGCTAGTATATGTTGTTATGGTATTTATTGGAGGTATAATAGTATTAATAATCATAAAGAAGGGATTCATGCAGCTATTAGCTAATTTCTTCGCTCTGCTTATGGGATTTAGCTGGTTTTCTCTTGGGTTATTTTACAGCGATGTTAGTTTCTGGGGATTTATCTTACTATTTTTTGATTTTCTTCCTGAATTTATACAAACAGGCCTTTTAGCATTCGTAAACTGGACTATAAAATTCTCCACAAAAGAAATTATTATGTATCCAGTAACTCTAATTATAATTGGGTTATTCTTAGGCATTCTCGGAACATTTTCATTCGGAATTCAGAGTTTTGACAGGATATGGATAAGAAACATAATGATGATATTCTTTGGGGCAATGGTCGGTTCTCTTTTTGCTATCCATTTTGGATTACTTTCTGTGTTTTTTATTTTAGTGGGCCTTTCATTATATGATATCTATGCCGTTTTCCGCGGACCTCTGAAAGGAATAATTGATCATAGTCGTGAAGAATCTGAAGAAATGAGTGAAATGATGCAGAACAATGATGAATTTGAAATTAAATATGAACGAGTACCGTTATTACCTGCATTACCAGTATATAGTACAAGGCATATTAGCATTGGGCTTGGAGATTTCGCCTTTTTCAGTATGTTGATCAGTGCTTCAGTTGTCATAAGTGATGGCTTAGGGACTTCTATTCCCTTGTTTGCAGCGCTTATTGGCCTATTTGCGGGAGTAATTTATACATTTAAATTGCTTACAAAAGACCGTGCTTTACCAGGTCTCCCTCTTCCAATTTTTGGTGGAATAGCTTGTCTGGTGTTAAGTGTTACTCTATTATTAATAATCGGGTTTGTTGATATCTCTGCTATCGTATCTCTATTTGTATGACAATAGAACCAGTAGTGCTTAATCTATTTTTCAGCTGGTTAAATTTTTTCTAGAATTATTAGAGAGGACTTAAACGCCAAATTTTTAGTGTTTGTCTTATGAAAAAAACCATTCCAATTATCGAGATAGCAAAAAAGAACACATCTTCTTTTACTATATTTCCACGGGGAATGAGAATAAATATTAAGTAGCATACACTCATTGAGAAAAAAAAAGCAAGTAGAAAGACATTCTGGGGAATTAAAAAATTACCAAAACGAGTATAAAGGGACAATAATCCAGTTGTAATCTCTTTTTTTACCTCGTATTTTTCAGTAGATAAATTTTGGGCTACTAGTTCTACAGATATCAGCTTTTTAAGATGATGGTTTACCAGATTGGAACTAGAGAGTCCTAATTCTCGCTGTATTTGTCTAATCCCAGTTTCGCCATGGGTGAGAAGATACCAATAGATTTTGAAAGTTGTACCCTGTAATACTTTCTGAAGAGAGTCAACAGAGTCTTTCGTGGATAGATCTGGTTCTTTTAAAGAGACGTTGATATTTTCAGCCATTATACCACCTTTAAGGATTATATTGTCTTTCTTTGAGTTGTATATCATCTCTCATTCAAGAGCATGTTTAATCATGTCATAAAAAGCCTGAATTGCGTTAAGAACTAAGATTTCGGATTCATTATCTAAAACTAAGTATTTCCTTTTATCGTATTCCTCCCAATTATATTCGAAATTAGGAAAATCTATGAAAACAGGTGGATCGCCAAAACCAAAAGAAGACATCTCCCAAGTGCCGTTTACTGCAGCAATTACACTCTGGGTTTGTGAATAAACGAGACTTAAAGAAGTATTATCGTTGAAAGCAATATCCCACATAAATGTCGGTGGCCAAATATTAGTCCAATCCGTAATTGTTGAGGAGACATTAAGCCCTTCCATGGCTATTTCAAAACTATCCGTCACAGAGATAAACTCTGTAGTGTTTATTATTATGCTATCAGCTCCTGAAATGTGAATTATGGTCAAATTAATTGTAGACCCGTTCATAGGAGCTCCGTAAATTATAAATCCATCGACATAGTCCTGAACAATCTCGCTTATATTAATATTAACGAATGTATTGTTATAAGAAAATCCAAAGACGATATCGGAGGATCTCGTATCTAAATATTGAGCAATCCGTGCTCCTATTGTTAAATCAGTTACTGGTGGAGTATATGGGCCATTTGGTTGAGATGGATTTAAAGATTCAAGGATATAAGGTAGTAAGAAAACAGAACTGACAACAACAATAGTAAGAAAAGTGCCTAAAAAAGCGGCTATAACGGTTTTTGATTTAATATTTCCATTAATTTTCATTTCACATCAACCATACAAGGATTTTTACCCATTAAATCAAGATTAAAGCTAATATTATATCCTAGTTATTAGAACGGATTGTATAAGAAATTGAACATGATTACCTGGTTAAAGGAAATATCCTAAATAAATCCTGCTTTTCAGTCACGGGAGATTTTATCTTTGTTTAGGAGAAAAAGGACTGTAAGCTAGAAAACCAAAAGAATTAGCAATAAAAGGAGGTGATTTTGGCTAATTCCGCTATGGTTGGATTCTTATAATTATGATTCAGCATTTAAATAGAGAGACTTCAATTAATTCAAGTTTTACACATAATTCCATACTCTAATCGAATTAATGATTTGAACTCCTATTGAGGTTGGTTATAACGCAAATCATTGTTGATCAAGAAAAGATAAATCCAATTGAGATCTGTTCTATTTGCAGAAAAGGTGTGTATTCAAAGAAAAACTTGTTTATATGTCCTTTCTGTACATCACCCTTTCATCGCTCGCATCTAGAAAACTGGTTGGAAATTAATAATTCTTGTCCTGTATGTATATCAAGTTTCAAAAGTTTTAATTTATGGAATAAGACAAATACCAATTATTATGCCATTTCATCAAGTAGAAAGAGAAATTCAGACCACTTAAGACCAGATATCCATACCAGGTCATCTGTTCGAAATGAGGTTCGGAATTCTCGTAGAATGAATACTGAGGAGAAGAAGGAAGTAAAAATACCTAACCTAATTGGTGCTTTCATAGTGTTTTTAATTATAATCAATCAAATGAATGGAACTCTTTCATTTCTTGGTTCAGTAATATTCTTTCCTATGTTTCTTGCCCTGGTTATCAAATGGGCAATTTCGTACTTGCGTGGATGGATAAGGTGATATTATCATCAGGCATAATTTGTGAAACAATTATAAAAGCAAATAGAGCATTATTTAGGTTGAAATATGCAAAAAAATTCATTCATGACATTTGAATGAGTAAAGGTATTCTCCATTCTTCCTCCATTGGAAATTAAAAACAGGATAGTTTAAGTTTGATTTCTAGATCTGTTTCCAAGATCAAAAGTATTTAATGTGAAGAAATATATGTTAGATGAAATTCATCTTTAGTGCTAATATTCTATTTTACTTTACATCTTTTTTGGAACGATTTTTTATTATATCAAACCATCAGCATCAAGATAGCACTTGATGACATTAAACTAAGAGTTAGTTACTAACTAATCACTCTTTATTTCTAAGATAAAAAAGTTAGATGCTTTAATGCAATTTACATTGCTACAAGCGCTTCTCGTTCAAGCTGGATAAGATATTCATTTATCTTCGATTCAATATCGATACCTAATTGTCCAGCTAATATTATTGAATTTAAAAAAGTTGAAATAATCTCTTCTACGACTTTCTCGTTGTTTAAAAGATTAGGATCAACCATTTTTTGTAACGAATTCACCAGTCTCTGATCTAGAAAAGGAGATTTTGGATTGTAACTACCTGTAAAGTGGCTGATAAGCATTTTCACACGATCTTGGATTTCTGAAACTGACATGTAATATTGCATAAAGGCTTCACCATGAGTAAATTTCTACTTCAAGATATATTGACATAGTACCTATTTATTAAGCTTTTCTGGAAATAGTTGGACGGAAATAAAGGGCAATCTAGGGTGTATTTCAAGATAATTCCGTAATTTTGTCGTATTAATCGTTTTCTCCACTCGAAACGATCGGGCATGAGCTCCCGACTTTAATCACTATTTCTGGATATAACACTTTCTTGCGATGTTATTAAAGCTCGATATATATTATAAGAATAATACATCCTTTATTTTTAAATACAGTCAGGTAGAATATATGAGTGTTCCTATAATCCCATGTGTGTTCATGAGAAACGTTTTATTAGTTTTTAAAGCTAAAAAACGCAATTTAATGCTTCTTGAATTCCTAATTAAGTAATTCTTTAGTGCAATCTAGGTTATTATATTTTTTCATCTTCAAACTTACAAGAAAGATTTTAAATTTAGGTAAAATCTCTTAGAATAGTTACATTTCATCATTTATTCAAGAATTTAAATACTGATTCATTAAAGATGAATTGTAATACAAATAAAAGGAATTCAGTACAATGCCAATCACTGATCCAGAGAAACGAGACATTGTTCGTAAAGCACTATTGGATATGATGATCTGTAGAAAGTGTTATGCCCGTAATCCTCCAAATGCTACAAAATGTAGACGTTGTCATTCAACCAGATTACGCCCAAAACGAAGAGAAAGAGCTGGTTAAAGACCATATTATTGATAGAATGGGATAAATCCAGACTGCTTCTAGGTATTCTAAAAATATTTTAGAAATCCCAATTTTTATCAATTCAATCTTGCTTTTTAGCTAATGAGGTTTAGAATTGCAGGTATATGATGGGAGTCGTGGTGAAGGTGGTGGAGCAATTCTTCGACTGGTTACATCTCTTGCCCTTGTTAAACAAGAACCAGTTAAAGTTATTAATATACGTAAAAAACGTTCAAACCCAGGACTTCGAACACAGCACCTTATTGGACTACGAACACTTGCAAATTTATGTGGAGGAGTATTGGAAGGAGATTCGTTGGGATCAGATACAATTATTTTTCGTCCAGCAAAGAACTGGACATCTAATTTGAAAGTTAATATTTCGACTGCCGGTAGTATAGGTTTAGTTCTTCAATCTCTTCAGGTTGGAATTCTAGGAGCAAAAAATCACTTTTTTAATGTAAGCTTTGAAGGTGGAGCCACATTTGGAAAATGGGCACCTACTTTGGTCTATATCGACAACATTACTTGGGACATTTTTCGTCAAATGAATTTTGAGCTAAACTTATCAATCCTACGTCATGGTTTTTTTCCTAAGGGAGGAGCGCAGGTTACAGCTGAGATACACACTCCAACAAGACTAATAGGATTAAAATTGGAATCATTTGAACAGCCTAGTGATGCGAATATTATCTCTATCGCTTCAAAGCACCTTCAAAAAGCGAGAGTGGCTGAAAGGCAATCGAAAACGATTCAAAAAAAACTAAATGGCAATAATTTCAGGTCAATAATTAAGAATGAATATGTAGACGCAGACAATCCTGGTTCTGGAGTTTTAATATATTCCAAATTAAAGAATGGGAATAGAATTGGAGGGGATTTTATCGGGGAACGTAAGCTACCTGCTGAAAAAGTAGGATTAAATGCGTTTGATCGTTACAATACTACGATTATGAATCAATGTACTGTTGACTCTTTTTTAGCAGATCAGATTTTACCTATTTTGGCATTAGCGTCTAGTTCAAGTGTTTTTACAACACCATTTATTTCTAATCACACTCAAACTAATATTAACCTATTACAGGACATGTTGGATGTAGAAATTACAGTTGAAAAGCTAGAAAGGGGATTTAAAATCGCAATAGATGTCTAAGCTGTTTTAGTTTCATCTGTTATCCATTTTAAGTATGCTTCACTCCCAGTTTTAATAGGATAGACAATAAATGCTGGTAGGTCATAAGAATGGTAGTTTTCTATTACCGTCTTGATGTTTTCTACTTTTTCATCTCTTGTTTTACACCACATGATAATTTCTTCTGATTCCTCAATTTTCCCCTCCCAAGGATAAATTGAGACGATATTCGGTAATAGATTCACACAAGCCACAAGCTTTTCATCAACTAAAATTCTTCCAATCCTTTTTGCTTCTTCAATGTTATCAAATGTTGTATAGATCGCTACAAACATATTCAATTCTTCCTGGCATCATTCTTCTGTTTTCCATATCCAAATCTATGTTCATGTCTACAAATTAAACATTGATAATGGATTTGGTTTTTTGTACTGTTTAAACGAATTTTAGCAGTTTTATTACTAAAAGGGTTTTTACATGATCGGCAAAACAAGAAACGATAATGTGAAGGAAGATGTAACCGACCCCGCCGTCCAATTCTTTGTGCATCATAAAAAAGTTCTCGTGAGTATTGAGGGTTATTTAAACGATTTTCCAGGCTTTTTTCAAGAAGATATATCATTGCTTCTTCTGATATCCGATGCTGTTCTCGACGCTGCTTCGATTTTTTAATCTTTCGAGATCGTCGAGATGAACCCATTTCATAAACCACCTGCAGAGTTAGTCTAGCATCTATGTAAGGTTTTATTCTAAATTTATAGAATTTATGATTGAGAAGTCAATTGTGAAAAGATGATGGAATTCTGGTGATTTGATTTAAGTTCAATAAATTATGTAGTACCAACAAAGCTTTTTAGTTTGAAAGTAGGCGGAGTGTCATGTCAATAAAGGGCTGTAATTCATGAGAATCTGCTCCGATGGTGTAGAGATTTAGTGATTACTACTAAATTGCGAAGCTCGGCCCATGGGTGTATCGTTTTGATTCACTCGACGATTCATTCCAGGCTTTCGCCCTGAATCAGAATTTAGCGTTCTCGCTTTCTGTGGAAGGACCCGGGTTCAAAAGTTTTCCTCGCTTGAGGTTTGCTGAAAGTCCCGGTCGGAGCATCATTCTTTAATGTTTGCCTTCCTTTATAGCTAAGTGATTAATAATGAGCAGACCTTTAGATGTATTAACAGCGGCTCTTAACAAAGTTGTTATCTTAAAAGTAAGAGGTCACCGTGAAATCCGCGGGATTTTGCGTAGTTATGATCCCCATCTCAATTTATATTTAGAGAACGCTGAAATGATTCATCCCTCCCAAGAGGAATCTGATGAAGAGTCGGTTACTGAACAATTAGGGAATATTATCCTTCGTGGAGATAATGTTATCCTGATTTCTCCCCCTTAAGGAAGTTATATATAATTTAACATATGATAAAAGAAAGAGCTGAATATTATGACAAAAGGAACTACCGCGCGAGGGAAACATACCTCTCACCGAACACATATGCAGTGTCGTCGTTGTGGAAATCGTAGTTATCATAAACGCAAACAACAATGTGCTTATTGTGGCTTTCCGAGCCCTAAGCTCAGACGTTATTCGTGGCAACGTAAAAATTTTAATAATCGTCGCCGTATTGATTAAATTTTTCCTAAAGGTTTCAAATCAATATTTATGTAAAAATTTTTTAATCACTACTTAATCTCTATATAATTACTTCATGTGTTCCAATGCCGAGGTAGCTTAGAGTTTACTTTATATGAGTAAACGAGCAACCCGGGAGGAGCCACTTTTAGGATGTGGTACCCGCCAGCGCTGGACTGAAGTCTTAGGTTTAACTAAATGATGGATATCCAGTTGTCGTGCGTTCAAATCGCACCCTCGGCATCATATTTACTCTATTTTATGTATATTATTCCCAAAGTGTTTCTTTTTTATTGACCAAGGGAAAAGATCTGTTAATTCATAGAAGAACTTAAAATAGATATTATCAATTTTAATAAATTAGGACTCTTTTTATATTTGATTTCAAGATTAGGAAAAGGATGTCATTCTTCATTTGACTAGGAAAAGTGGTGAATCATTGTATGAAATCGACAATAACTCTTTCTTTAGGTGGAAGTATTATCAATCCTGGTGAGATTGATAATCATTTTCTTACAAATTTTTCTAAAATGATTATTAAACTTATTTCAGAGCATAAATTCATGATCGTCTGTGGTGGGGGAAAGGTTGCCCGTCAATATATCAAAGGCTTACCTGATGGATTAACTGAAGGCGAAAAAGACTATATGGGGATCGCGGCTACCTGGTTGAATGCCCAATTATTAACCTATTATTTCAAAGGATATTGTTCTCCTAATTTGCCTTCTACAGTTGAAAAATTAACAGAACAAATGCAATATTATGATGTTGGATTATCTGGTGGTTTTTTGCCTTCTGTAAAAACTGATGAGGATGCAGCGATCCTAGCTGATCTATATGGATCACCTATTCTTATTAATGTTACAAATGTAGATGGGATTTATGATAAAGATCCACGAAAAGATCCTGATGCAAAAAAATATGAAAAATTAAGCTATCATGATTTCTATGAAGTTGTTAATCCCTTATCTTTGGGGGCTGGTGCAAATGCTCCTTTCACTCTCATTGCTGCAAAGATTTGCGAACGTACTAACATGAGGATAATTGTTTGCTCAAATGATGTTAATAAAATACGAGATGCTATCAGAGGTATGAATGTCGGAACAGTTATCCAAAATCCTTGATCTGCCCATGAAAGACATTTTTCCTTTTTGTATCAAAGAATATACTTATGGAACAACTTTATTTTGGGCTGAGGAATACTGGGCTATAAATAAAATTCTTGAATTAGAGCGAAAGTACCCTAGTATTGATTTTGTTGGACTAATCAATACAAATTTTAAAAATCAGTTAAATAATTTGCTTAACGAACCTCCCCATTCAGAACTGGTCGGTACTACTGGTTTTGCTGATTTATCAAGTGTTGTTTGGAAGGAAAGACGAAAATTTATTAACATTGCAACTTCACATGCTCCTTCTCGGTTTATTGCTAGAAAATATTCGGAATTTTATGATCGAAATTTTGGAATTATTTCGATTGATGCTCATCTAGACTTACATAATACAGATTTTATACATAGCGCTTGGATTAGTACTGATCTTATGCCAAAAACTGCTGTAATTGGTAGTTGGGCTGAAAGTAAAGAGGATATCGATTTAGCTAAATCGTTGTTAGCTTTTTTAGAACCGAATGTAAATGAGCTTTTTCTTAATTCTGACTTTATTCAATGGCTTTCAGGTAAAAAGATCTACCTTACTTTAGATTTAGATTATTTTCGATTATCTCAACATAAGTTTATGGGTTACTCAAATTATTGGCATCGAAATAAGATTATTGGTCATTCTATGAATATCAGTCAATTATTAGAAAAGTATGGTCTTGAAAGAAATATTAATCACATAAAATCTGTTGGGATTCTGCTGGGAATCTTTTCAAATTTGGAATCATTCCTTAAAGAAAAAAAATCCAGCATAAAACTGCAATCAAAGAAAATTGAAGAACTTTTTAGGATATTAGTAGAAGTATGTTCAAATAACGCTACAACACTTCTTAGTATAGATTTTGTAGAATATTCTCCCATTTGTGATTATCAGAAATTGACTCTCAAGGAATTAGAAATGAAATATCAAGCGTTTCATCACATACTTTGTCCTATTAAAGAAGTATGAAATTTAAATCGCGTCTTAATTCACAACTAAGAAAAGACTCAATTTATTGACTTGCTAAAAAAAACTAGGTCTTTTTAATTAGTGAGAATTACGGGAATAATAAAGCAGTTGCTTTCAAAGATGGATGAAAATAATGAGTTTCAGGCAGTACAAATATGAAAAAGAGCTAACAGACCTACAGAAGAAAGAATCCCCAGATGGGAGCACATGTTTAATTTCACTTTATGTACCGCCTAATAGAGCTATAGCGGCTTTTGTTCAGGAGTTAACAAATGAAATTGGTACTGCGACAAATATACGAAGTAAATTTACGCAAAAAAACGTGGTATCAGCTCTTCGAAACGTAATTGGTAAACTAAGACTCTATGGAAACAAGGCACCTGAATCAGGATTAGCTATATTTGCAGGAGCAACGGCTGATTCAGGATATAAAGACTACAAACTTGAATCTTACGTATTTGAACCTATTCAACCTATTTCTAGAAAATTATATGTCTGTGATAATCGATTTCATGTTGAGCATCTTCTTGATCGCTTGATTGAAAAAGACACTTATGCATTATTAGCTATTGATTCAGCTAAAGCGACAATTGCCCAATTGAAGGGTGACATTGTAGAGATTAAAAAGAGTACAAGAAGTGGTGCCGCGAAGAAACATAGAAAAGGGGGTCAAAGCAGCGTACGTTTTGCTCGTTTACGAGAAGAAGCTGTATTACGATTTATGAGACGCGTTGCAGATGATATGAAGCAGATTTTTCTTGAAGATGAAAGTATTGATTTAAAAGGTGTGATTTTGGGGGGGCCAGGTCAAATCAAAGAACAAATAGTGGAAAATTTTGATCCCCGCCTCAAATCAAAGGTTGTTGGAATAAAAGATCTTGGTTATGGTGGAGACCAAAGTGGAATTAACGAACTTGTAGAGAACTCGCAGGATATTCTTGAAGGGGTTATTATAATGGAGGAAAAGAGGCTTGTTCGACAATTTTTGGATGCATTAATGACTGATAAAGCCAATTACGGAGAGAAAGCTGTTCGTGAAAATCTCTTAATGGGAGCTGTTGATATATTACTCATCTCTAGAGGTATCGATCTAGTAAGAGTAAAAATGAAATGTCAGAATTGCGATTATTTAGAAGAAAAAACGTTGAAACAATCTGAAGTAGAGAATTTTATTTCTGTTCAACAAAAAATTCAATGTAATCAATGTAACTTAGTTAAATGGGAAATAGAACAGAAGGATTTAATTCTTGATCTCGGTGAGTTAGCTGAAAAAACTGGCACTAGAGTTGAAATAATAAGTCATCAGACTGAAGAAGGACGGCAGATACAAAGCTTTGGAGGAATTTGCGCAATCTTACGCTATTCTACGGTTTAATCATGATTCAAAAGATTAAATGCGCCGACCGGGATTTGAACCCGGGTGACCAGCTTGGAAGGCTGGAATCCTAACCAGACTAGATTATCAGCGCAATTCGACTTTCTTTACAGATTTCCATCTAAAAATTACCAAGAAATTTGTCGTAAATCTATTTATAATTGATAAAAATTTTTTTTCGCAATAACTAAATTCTTTTTGATAAAAGGAGGAGGAAACGCGTGTAAAGGAACTTTTTTTAGACCTCTCTTTTTAAGCAAGATTCGACGAAAAGGCCTACATTTAAAGCCAAAATCTCGGAGTACGGAAAAATTATGACTTCTAGGAGCTATAGTTGCCTTCATGCAATTATTATTGCATTTAGTATCCTTATTAGTGTTTTTTCTAATTCAATGATCATTTTAGAGCAGGATTCTTTGAGTTATCAATCTCAGATAATTTTAGATGAAGTTTCTTATGACCAAACTATTCCAATAGTTGAATTTAAACTTCCAATGGCAATTGCGCAAAATGACACGACAAATACTACAACAATAACCCCTACAACCACAGCAGAAGAAACCACAAATACAACTACAACAGAGTTATATTCTCCTTGGGAATCACCTTTCGTTAATGAAGACCTTTACTATCCATTAGCATTAATTTTCTCTATACTTGGGATATTTTCAGCCTTGTGGTTGATTTTCTTTGTCGAAACTAGTAAAGAGCGAACATTTCGTGAAAGAATCGTTGGATCTGCGATTCGGTTAGTTATCATGAGTATACTTTTAGGATTTGCATTGCATTATTGGATTTTATTCGAACCAATTTAACCCAGTATTTCCTACCTCTTTTTTTTCGCGTTTATTTTTCCTTTAAAAATTATAGAATACCCTAAAAACTATAATATGATCAATTATTAGGTATTATGAATCTTGGAGAAATTTCACGTCTCCTCTCTTCTTTTAAAGCCTTCTTAACCAGTTCACCCAAAGGTTTTTTAATAGGGTCTCAGGAGTACACATGATTTTCATCCACATATTTATCAATGGAAGAAAACAATTGACTCTTCTTGATCATTTTCTGAGAGAGGAAACATCCTATTGGAGTATTCAGTCCCTTTTACGTAAAGCAATTTGTCGGGGAAAATGGATTCTTCTCTTTGGAAGTCGGGTTATTGCTGTATCCGAAACACGGGATGAAATCATGAAACATTTTCGTGATTACTGCTCTAACAATTCTGATCCGTGTAATAACCCACCTGGTGCCATTTGTGTTCAAGTTGGTAATGAGAGCAAAATCTATCGAATTCCTGTTGAAGAGGAGGGTGTTCAACAAGAAGAAAATAAGACAGTTCAGCATACAGAACTGCTATAACGTTTTTAAAGGTTTTGGTTATATCTTCTTTTTTCTTATTCAACCGTTACAGTTTTTGCCAAATTTTTCGGTTTATCAGGATCAAAGCCTCGTTGGACTGCCGTATAGTATGCAATCATTTGTAGCGGAATTACATACGTAATTGGTTCAATTAAGGGAGAAAATGCTTTCGGTATTATGAAAGGGTAATCAGATCGCTCAATAATACTATGATTATTTTCAGTTATAGAAATGATATAGGCTCCACGAGCTCGCATCTCTTCTGCGTTTCCTAAGATTTTTTTTGCTGTCCAATCATTTGGGGCAATCATTATTACCGGAAAATCCTGTTCAACTATTGCAATAGGCCCATGTTTGCTCTCTCCTGCTGGAAATGCTTCTGCATGGATATATGAAATTTCTTTAAGTTTTAATGCTCCTTCTAAAGCTACAGGCATGCTTATTCCTCTAGCTAAAAAGTAACAGTGTTGTTTATCTTGGATTATTGAAGCCAAACGTTTTGCTTTGAATTCATTTTGATTAATGACTTTACGAGTTATTTGGGGGGTTTCTTTAATCAATTGGTTGCTATAATCAGTAAAACTACTTGCGTCTAAAAATCCTGTATCATATTCAAGTTGAAGCGCTAACCGTGCTAGTAATAAAATTTGAGCTGTATGTGTTTTCGTTGCTGCAACACCAATCTCAGGTCCAGCTTTTGTATATAGAGACAGTTGACTTAATCGAGGAATAGATGAATCAATTACATTTGCGACAGAAATGACTTCAGATCCTTGTTTTCGCGCATAACCTACTGCTTTCATTACATCTAAAGTTTCACCAGATTGACTTATGGCCATTATCAGAGTATTCTTATCAAACAAATGAGAATAAGTTTGATATTCAGAAGCGATAACTGAATAAATAGGTTTATCTTTAAGAATTCGTTGAAATTGGTGAAAACCAGATAATCCTGCATGATAGCTAGTACCACATGCTAAAAACACAATTCTGTTTGCATTTAATAGCATTGTAGAAGCTTGTTGAATTTTCTCTATATCAATACTTAGAGTATTTCTTAAAGAAATTGGTTGTTCATGAATCTCTTTTAACATAAAATGAGGATAACCACTTTTTTGGGCACTTTCTGCAGTCCAAGAAACAACAATAGTCTTTGGTTGAATTTTAAAACCATTTTTCTCAATATAGACTGTTTTTGGAGTTATTGATGCGATTTCATCATTATTTAATACAATAATTTTTTTTGTATATTCAAGAAAAGCGGGAATGTCACTTGCAGCAAATTTAGTATCTTCTAGAACACCAATAACTAAAGGACTGTCCTTTCGTGCTAAAAAAATTGTCTCTGGCTCATCCGTATGCATAAGTGTGATAGCATAAGTTCCTTCAATTTTTATTAAAACTCTCTTGAAAGCATTAATGACACTTAGAGCAGGATCAGATTGTTTTAGTTCTTCTTCAATCAGATGTGCAATAACTTCAGTATCAGTTTCGGAGCTAAATTCGTGGCCTTTTTTCAGTAAATATTGCTTTAATTCTAGGTAATTTTCGATTATTCCATTATGAACTACTGTAAGATTTCCAGTACAATCTGAGTGTGGGTGTGCATTTTCTCGACTAGGAGGGCCATGAGTTGCCCAGCGTGTATGACCAATTCCAATTGTTCCTTTCAAGCTTTCTAGATCAATTTTTTTTTCGACAGACTCGATTTTACCAACATCTTTTAATGTATGAATTTTTCCATCAGACATCAATGAAATACCTACACTGTCATATCCACGATATTCAAGTCTTTTTAGACCTGTTGTTATCATTTTAGAAACATGTTTTTTAGAACTCGTTGTTATCGCAATTATTCCACACATTTTCTAAGTTTCAACTCTGATTTTTCTTTGAAAGTCTGTGATTAGGATTAGTAAAAGAATAGGGACATTTCAAACCCAACTGATAAAATTTAAATCTTTTCGCTTATAGAACTCTTGAAGTTGTTAATCATCCTACTTTATCAGAGGTTGTTTAGCTGGAATAAAAAGGGCTAGATTAACTTTTATCCATTTTTTCTTATCCATTCTTTTTTTAACTTGAAATCAAATCAATTAGAGTAATCATGAAAAATGACTGATCTAAATAAATTTGAATTAGTGGTCAAAAAAACTGCATTCACTTTCCTAAATCAGTCTAATGAAATTTTAAAGACATTAAATTACAAAAATCGAGGTAATTGAGGTTTATTATATTGTCACAGCAAATTTTGCCAATAACTCCAAAAAAAGCAAGAGTATTATCCCATGATATCCGCTGGCAGATCATGACCCTTCTAATCAGAGATAAGACTATCTATGCTAAAAGTATCGCAAACAAATTAGGAATATCAGAACAAAAAGTGCATTATCATCTTACAATGTTAAGGAATGAGGGGTTGATAATTCCAACAAAAGTTATAAATATAAAGAGAGGACGAGCTAAACTCTTTAAACCAGTTTCTGATAATTTCCTATTATCATTAGAAAAATATGACCATAATTTAAGTGTAACGGCATTTAATAGATTGTTTGAGAAATTTTTTGTATCGGAAGGGCAATTTACAGCCAAGATAGTAGTAGGAAGTGCAGAACCTCATGGAAAATATGATGCTGTATCAAGAGATGGATATCTTGCTGGAGATCTCTGCTTATATATTGGAAATCATCTTCCTTTACAAAAAAGGATAACTGCGCGTCATTTTGTAAATACAGATTTGTATTATGAGAGAAATAGGCATCAATTAGAAGGAAATTTGATTTTAATAGGCGGACATATAACAAATACACTAACCTCTCACTTCAATGAGGCACTTAAATCAAAATTTGGAATTTTTTTTGTTGAAAATCGAATCTTAGGTTTTGAAGATGAATATGTTCATCCTGCTCATGGAATGATTGCACGATTTAAAAATCCAGAAAAAATTGGATCTTGGATATTAATACTAGCAGGAGTTCGAAGTTTAGGTACTCGTGCAACAATATATTCAATTATTACAGATTGTTGTGATGTTTTTGGTCTAGGAGATGAATTTATTACGATTTTAAAAGGCGAAAGTCAAGATGGGTTTCATATTAATGGGGTTACAGAAATAATAAGTAAATCTATTTAGCTGCAAAATTAATAATGGAATTACAAAGAAAAGGGATTATGCTCACTAAACTATTAGAAGCGGTGAAAGATTTTGTCTGAAACACAAAAACTACTAAAAAAAGCAATAAAGCAAAAACGAAAAGTTCTTACAGTTCAAGAATCGAAAAAAATATTATTAAATGAAGGATTTCCTGTAAATCCAACAGGTTTCGGGCAAAACCTCAATGAACTTATTCATGAAGCAAATAGAATCGGTTTCCCAGTGGCAATTAAGATCAGCTCTGAAGATATTGTTCATAAAAGTGATGTTGGAGGAGTTGTGACTGGAATAGGTAATGAAAGTGAGTTGAAAGAGCAATATGAACTAATGCTACAAAACATTGCTCAAAAAGCGCCTAATGCTCAGGTTGAAGGATTTATCGTTGAAAAAATGGAATCTGGAGTTGAATTATTTATAGGTAGCACTCTTGATCCTATGTTCGGATCTATACTTGCATTTGGTTTAGGTGGTATTTATGTTGAGGTTTTAAAGGACGTTGTATTTCGATTAATTCCTATTGAGCATGAAGATGCTACTGAAATGCTTTCTGAGATAAAATCAGCAAAAATACTTGATGGTATTAGGGGTCAACCTCCTGTAGATAAAAAAGCCTTAGTAGAACTTTTAATGAAAACATCCAGTTTTATTGCAGATAATCCTATGGTTGAAGAACTGGACTTAAATCCTGTTTTTGCTAATGACAAAGGAGTATATGTTGTCGACGCTCGGATCATCCTTAAAGATCTTGAGTGAAGTCTTGAATACATAAAAATAGAATACAGGTTATACCCATTGTTGTACCAATCAGGGAAAACATAAATGCTAGGATAGAAAATATCAAAGCAAACCTGAAAAAACCTAGTATTTGGACTATTAACAAAGGGATTAGAGCTAAACCACCACCTACTACTAGTACTCGGAAGAGTTTTTCTAACTGAGTGAAGTTATAAAGCAACTTGCGTTTATTCACAAAATAAACAATGAAACTACCAATTATTGAACCAAAGAGAAAAGGAATTCCCATAATAGTCCACACTTCTATTCCAATAATATTTAATCCCATTAGAAGAATAAAGATTAAACTCATTAGGAATATTATCGGAATAAGAAATAGCTCAAGTCGTTGAAAAGAAGTTAGATAAGTCAAATCAATCGTTTCCTTTCTCTCTTAAATTTTTTCTAAAATAAAACGCTGAATATCCGTTTTTATCTCATACACGAAATTTCTTATAATTTCTTTAAGGATTTTTACAAGGGAATACTATGCCAAAAAACTCATCTTACCCATTAAAAACCATGCAAGAAGAGCTTAACGTAAAAGCACTTATTCATTTTAAGAGACAAGAAGGAGTAATGGAAAAAACTGGAAGTGATCCTATTGTTAATGCCCTAATTCAGTCAAATTTAATGGTTGTTCTAGATTCTGAGATAGCTATGCCTATCAGGCTCTCTACCAGTCATGAAATTTATGAAATGGTTTTGAAAAACAATCGTGGGATTGTGGCAAAGGAAGGACGGTCAAATAGATATCTCGTCGCTCTGAAAATAGACTCAGATAATGTACTAGCAGCAATTGGTGACGACCTAGATCCAGGAATAGTTCTCTTTGAAATGATGCGGTTTAATTTACATTGATAAAGATAGAAAAACTGAAGCTCGTACTGAAGGCTCAAGTGAAACTTAAATGGAATCTAAAAAAACGATTGATAATAAAATCATTAATTCTACAGTATCTACCCGTTTAAAGGCTGTTATTGTTCTTCTAAGACCACATCAGTATTATAAGAATATTTTAGTCTTTTTTGGACTCTTTTTTTCTGCGAATTTATTTCGATTTGATTTATGGATACCAAATGTATTAGCATTTATAGCGCTTTGTCTACTTTCTTCCTTAAATTATGTAATAAATGATTTTCGAGATAGGGAAAAGGATCGCCATCACCCAGAGAAATGTAAACGACCCCTACCTTCTGGAAAAATATCAACTCTTCAGGCGATAGTGATTGCATTTATACTTCTTCTACTAATAATCGCAATAATAATAGTTCTTCCGTTGACTATCCACACTTCAGAAAGCGTTAATATTACTATTCCTTCTAAAACAGCTTTTATTCTTGTTTTAGGAGGATTATTTATAACTAGCCAAATTTATTCTTTGTTTTTGAAGAAAATAGTGTTTGCAGACGTAATCACAATTTCTGTAAATTATGTATGGCGTGCTATTGCTGGAGCAGTACTTATCTCTGTCTCTGTCTCCCCTTGGCTCATCATTCTATGTTTTATTACGGCTATGATGCTTTCACTAGCTAAACGTAAGGGGGATCTGGCAATTTTAGGTGAAAACGCGAAACAGCACAAACAAGTTTTTGAAATGTATTCCCAAGAACTCTTAGACCAAAGTCTAGCTACTATCGTTGCTATTGAACTTCTTGCGATTTTCATTTATTTGATAGAGAGACATGAAAAAGAAACAGTTTTTATTGTTCTTGCACTACCTTTGTTTACTTTTGTTATTTTTCGGTTTTTATTTATAGCATCTAGTAATAGTATTGAAGGAAGAAGAGCTGAATTATTATTCCTTGATAAACAAATAATGCTTGTTGGTATATTGATACTTTTTCTCTTTTTTCTGGCAATTTATTATCCAAATTTTCTGGATGATCTCATAGGAATTCCAGATCCAAATTTATGACAGAATTAGGCTTTTATCAAATAATGTGAGGAACAGTGTGAGAGATATTTAGAAATGGAAGATAATCTAAAGAAACCAACTAAAGGATAAGAAGAATTGTATCATTTAGAAATGTGAATCTTTTCTTAATCCTCTTCTTCTTCCTCTTCAAACTCCTCATCATCAAGATTAAGATCATCTAGATCAATTGGTTCTGGTGGTGGTGTTGTGGCCATAGTAATACCTATCCAAGCGATAATAAATCCTATTAATAGAGTAGCTAAATAGACAGGCCACATTACTAAATCAGCAACTTGTAAATTCAAAGGATTTAGTTGAACCATGAGGTCTTGGAGATCCTGAGGGCCCTTTGAGAGCCATGCTTGTATTGGAACATAAATCGTATATAGAATTAATAATATTATAGTAATCAGAAAGATACTATAGCCATATATCTTGTCTTTTGACATTATGTATTCATTCTCCGTTTTTAATGCTCTAAATTTTCTTATTTTTAGTAACAATTCGTGATGGTAAAAATTTGTCTGGTAAAAAGGACACTTCTCCTTAATTTTTATATCTATTTATGTTTGTTTTGTATTAATTCTAAAATCTCAAAATTTGTTTCTTTATCATCCTTCGGGGTAAAAAAAAGGGTACAAAGTTTCTAGTAATTATTGTTTTATAAATTTCCAATATTTTCAAAAATACAAAGGACTACATAACTAGATGCCCAAATAATGGCCAAATTTAGTGAATTCTCTTGTTTAAACGGTAATGAGGCTGTTAATGGACTATTCGTATTATTAAATGCTTAAATAATAAACCCAAGAAAGAGCTGCTCTTGTAGCTTCCGAAAATGATGTAACTAATGCATAGAATTGTACAGGCCTGATTCCATGAATTGATATATCTATCGTTACATTAATGGAAGCTCTTCCTTGAGAATCAGTAATGGTAGATCCTATAGGAATTCCAGTAGCATTCCCACTTACTGAGAAGATGTAAAAAGTGATGTTTTCCCCTTGCATAGGGAGCCAAGATACTAACGAAGGATTTGAGATTAAGCGAACAGAAATTTCAATTACATCATTATGATGAATTGTATCAAATTGATTCAAGGTTTTGTTGTTAACAACACATCGTTGAAAAATCCAATCTGAAGGATCGGCTTGTTGATCAAGAATAGCTTGAGCTAATCCATTTGTTTCGAGATCGTAAGTTGGGTCAATCAATGTTGTTTGGATCTCAGTCGAAGAAGGAACAATGTCTGATGGAAGATCAAATCCATATTCATCTGCTAGATAACTGAGAAGAGGATCAAAACTAATCCACTCAACATGTCTTGGGGATCCAGTCAAGGGATTCGCTTCCAAAGGTACTAATACTTCAGTCCAAGCGTGAAGAAATCTCGACGAAATCATACGATAAGGGTAATAATCGATTGAATCATTACCTGCAATATATCCAATTACGAGACGACTTGGAATACCCATCAGTCGCATGATCATAGTATAAGCGCCTGCAAAATGGATTGATACACCAGAACCTCGTCTAAAAAACCATTCATTATAATCCTCGTCAGATTCAGGATGAGCCCAGTTCAGTCCAGTCTGTTGGCCTAACCACATTTGTTCATCAAAAACAAACGGTAATCTTCCATCAGAAGCAAATTCTAACATTACTGCGTAAGCCTTCCCAAACACACTATGGTTGGCAAAATCTGATTTGAAAATGCTTGCGTTTGCACAGACATAAGGAGCCCAAGTTTCATAATAATTTTCGGAATTAGCCACCAGCCCATTATAAACATAACCAGGATTTGGAAGTTGTCCTGTCTCATTTGGGAGCTGTAAATAAAGCCCTTTAATCGAATTCCATTCATCTGATGTACCAATTGCCTGTTCGTAATCGGTTTCAGACCCCATCATTGAAAAGGCGGCAGCAGTTTGTATATCTGGACTCATGTAGTCCAATGTATACTCAAAGACTCCTTCTTCATTGGAAGTTTCAGTTAATCCCATTATATTAGATTCAATTCCCAGAAGATCGTTAGTAGTAGCCATAGGAAATACTTCACGGGTTTCACGTGTTGAAGCGGTTAAAGGATCACCGTTGGTATAAGTAGGATCATTAGTACTTTTATTATCATATAAATTAAAGGTGTCTCTATCGATATAAGTTCCATATTGTCCATTCCATGTTGCAGGAAGAAATTTACTAAAACCAGGATGTACTGCAACATCAGCCACTGAATCACTATAATTCAATGGAATTCTAACCGTAAATTGAGCAGTTCTCTCATTTGATGGAACTTCTTGGGAATATGGTGTACCTTCTTCAATTGGAGTTATTGTTCGTCTTGAAACTTGGGTATTAACCCAGTTAGTAGTTCTCGATTTTGTGCTATATTTATATAATCCTTTGCTACCTAGTCGCCAGTAGACAATGGGTCCTTGCGGATCAGCTTGATCACTCTGAACATAGAATAGAGGGTCATCGGGTTGGCTAAGACCAGCTGTGAATTGGTCGAGGAGATTTTCTAATAAGTAAGTAGCATCCCAGGTAGGAGTATTGAACATGGACCAATCTATCTGTTTATCAATATAATCCTCTGTTACATTTTTTTGTCTAGGGACTCCAAATCCAGTAATTTCAGTGGCATAAGTACCTAGGAATACAGCAAGGATTAAAAGAGTAGGTAATAAGTTCAAAATGTTTCGACTTATATCTTTTTGAGCAAGAGTATCAATTCGTGCCCTAGCAATTTTGGTTAACGCCAACAAAAAGATGATAGCTAAGGAAGTAATCTGTAAGAGGAAAAAATCTGAAGTAGAGGCACCTGATACTGATTGAATATAAAAATTAGCACCAAGATTAAGTAGAAATGTTTTAACAAATTCGATACCAAAAGCAATGCCATATGGGCCAACCATTTTTCGTGATCGGCGTAAAACATACCATTCAACCATTGTAAGGAGAAATATGAATACAAATCCAGGAATAGCATTTTGGAAAAATTCCTTTTCTTTAGTTGATGCCCCAGTTATCGCTGGAAAAAATGATATAGCCATTAATAGACTGATAAATGCACTAACAAGCACAAGATAACGTATCGCAGCAGGGGCAGGATCCTTTCCATTTTTATCGGTTGTACTCATATGTTTCACCAGTAAAGACGAAATTAGGTGTATGAACTATTAATGGTTATTATATTTGATATTGATTGTTTTATATCATTCGCAATGTTAGATAGTTGTTTAAAAACCAATTATATATCACGAATTATAAGAGATCTAATTGATATAAATTTGTATTAATCCTGCAAAAAATACTAATTTATTAATCCACGAAAAAAAATAAAGAACAAAATACACATAAACGATAAGGTTTCTTTCCTTTTTTAACAATGGACAATGATTTTCGGCCACAATTCAAACAGGGAGTACTAGGGGTGATTGATATTCCCTTACGTAACTTGGGAGTTCGCCAAACTTTCTCACAATGTTTACATTCAATCTGAGAATTTTTTTTATTAAGCACAAGTACAAGTTCCCCTTCGCATTCGGGACAAGTTCCTATATATTGTTCAGGAGAGGAAACCTCCCATGATCCTGAAAAAGGGCATTCAATATTAGTACATTCACTACAAAACCAAGGATGGTTCTTACTTGCTTCTCGGGTCCAACAAATTGGACACACAATCCAATTATGGAACCTAGAAGAGATTATTAGAGGATTTCCATTACATATTCGGCATTTCTCTTCATCAATGGAAGAAATATCCCCTTTCTTGGGAAGTGGAAAACTTGCTTCGCATAGAGGATTGGAACATTTTAAAAATCGAGATTTTCCTTTACCTTGCTGAAGGACAAGATTCCCATTGCAATCTGGACATAAGCCTAGTATAATACCAATACCAGTCATAGATTTAATACTCTGAACTAGAATATTGAATATTTCCTCTTGATTTGCTTTTAATTTCAGTAATCCATTTGTGGTTAGCTCTATAACCAAATTATCAACATCTTCAGGGGTTTTTTCATGATCTCTAATTTGCAAGGTCCATGATTCGACTTTTCCTCTTATTTCAGGTAAGATCAAATCTTGGGCATTCTGTGTCAAAACATTGTATAATGCTATACCTAGTTCTGTTGGGACAAGAACTCTTCGTGGTCCTTGAACTATTGTATAATTTCTTTTTTGAACTGTATCTATATGCGTTGATCGTGTTGCATCAGTTCCAAGATTTAATTCAGACATTTTACGTATTAATTGAGACTCACTCCACAATTGCGGTGGAGTAGTAAAACCTTGATGCTTATATGGCTCAAATTTGTATTCGTGATCTTTATACAACTGAGGAAACTTTTTTTCAGTGACTGGTTTGAATTTGTAAAATTTTAAGAATCCTGGATCAATAATTCTTTTCCCAGTGGCAGCAAATTCTTCTGATGCGGCTGAGAGGGTTATATATTGTCGTACAATTTTCGCTTCAATATGAATAGTTGCTAAGAACCTCCAGACGATGTAAGAATATATATTCCATGCATTGTTAATCAAAGAGGGTGTTTTTATAAAGGTTTTTTCAATATCCTCGCGTTTGACTGACTTTACGGGTTTGATTGGTTCATGATCTTTTGTAAATCGCCCTTTACTTGGATGTTTAACCCCATCCAGTTTAATACACTCTTTTGCTATTTTTCCGAATTCATCGTGAGAAGTAAAGATTTCAGCGAATTTTGTAAGATCTTTTTCTTGATAGAATGAGCTTTCTGTACGAGGATAGGTAATATATCCGTTGTTATACAACTTTTCAGCGATATCAGCAACTAGTTTTGGACTTATTCTAAAAAATTGAGCACATTCAGCTTCTAATGTGTCAGTATCCAAGGGCAGAGGTCGTTTAATAACTCCTGATTCTTCATTATATTCTATTATTACTCCTGTTTTCACTTTATTGAGATTTTCAATTAGTGAGTCTATCTTTTTTTCATCTTTTGAAGGATTTTCTTTCCATTCTAGAAAAAAAGGTTCTTTAAATACCTTGATTTTTATAGATACCTTCCAAAACTTCTCTGGTATAAATTTTCTATTTTCAAGAAATCGATTAGTAATAAGCCAAAGAACACTGGTTTGACAAGGGCCATATGATATAATTTGATTATGGATCCCATAATTCTGTACTCCAACAGTTAAAAATCGTGTTAAAGAAGAACCCATTCTAAGATCTTGTTTTCTCAGAGAATCTACCTGCTTAATCCAATCCCAGTTTAGAATAGTTTGTGACTCAAATGCCTTCTGTAAAGCGAAAGGATTTGTACTGCTAAAATGCATTCTTCCATGACGTATTCGTTTATTATCTTGTGAGGCTATTTCAATAATTTGTCGGCCGATTGATTCTCCATGGCCATCCCAATCAGTAGCTATAACTATAACATCTGACATATTACCCACATCTTTAATGTGAGAGACCATATTTTCTTGAATTGGTATTTCAATTGGATCTAGATCTACTAAGTCAAGAGGGTCTGAATTTTGCCAATTTGTATCTTTGTCAAAAGGTGGAGGATAATCAAAGTTGAGGAGATGACCAATAACACTAGTAATTATCAATTCATCCCCCTGTTTAAGATGATAGTCATCATTTTTAATGTTGAAATGAATTTCTTGGTCTGTAATTGAAGAATGGTATAAATAATTGAATTTTGTATGATTACTTCTTTTGCCCTTAAATTTGAGTTTATAAACAATAGAGAATGCGCGGACCAATGCTCGTGCAATAGAAGGTTTTTCGGCAATGAATGATATTATAGCGCCCATTATTAAAGCCTAGTCCTGAACTTTCAACTTTCTAATCTACATCAATCAGATTAATAAAAAAGTTTTAAAGATAAAGAAATTTGATTAATTCTATAAGTGGGTTTAATGGATAATTTATCTCCTCTTCGAGTTTATATTACTGGAGTACCAGCTACAGGAAAGACAACTGTAGCTAAGAATCTCAGTGAGGTATTATTACTTCAGTATCTAGAAATTAATGAAGTTGTTTTAGATAAAGGCCTATACTTTGGTTATGATATCAATCGTGATTCTGTTATATTGGATGATGAACTGCTAACTCAAGAATTAAATGTAATGATAACCAAAGAGGATCGATTATGTCTCGTTGGACCCATGATTCCCCTGAAAAATGTTTTCGACTTTATTATCGTTCTGCACTGTGGTATTACTACTCTTCGCCAACGATTTTTGGCACGAGATTACTCAAACAACAAGATTGAGGAAAATATTGAAGCTGAGATTATGAATATAATCTATTATGATTCTATTGAATTTTACAATGAAGAAAAAGTGTTTGAAGTTCATAATGATGAACGTACAATAGAAGATACGTGTAATGAGATTATTTTAATAATAAGCCAGCATCATCCTAGCATTTTGAAATGATTCTTTAATGGAATTCATTGTTGAATCAGAAGATGATAGTAAAGGCGGCATATGCCCAGGAAGCAAAATTTTTACCTTTAACTGTGACAAACATTCTAAGGATGCAATTAAGTCCTTACTATCCCCCGTACGTAAATCAGTTCGACCGAAAGATCCTTGAGGAAAGACTGTATCCCCACTAATGAGGATTTGATTTTGGCTATCCCACAATGATATGGATCCATGCGTGTGGCCAGGTGTATGTAGCACCTTAAACGAAAATTTCCCAACATCTAGAAATGCTCCCTCGTTGACTTCGCGTGAAACTTTGACAGGTGGACATTTTGAACCGAGAAACGGTTCAATATAGGAACTATCTCCGACTTTCAAATGTTGGGCCTCTATTTTTGAAGTGATAACTTCTAAATCAAGTTTTGTTTGAAGAGCCATTACCCCTCCTACATGATCAATGTGACCATGAGTTAACAAAACCTGTTTAACGTTTTTTAAGTTAATAGCGTCTTCTAATTCACTTACACTATTTTTTTGAAGGCCAAAAGATTGTATCATTCCTCCTCCTAGTCCAGAATCAACTAATAGCGATTCTCCCTTAGATTCGATAATAAAAACATTACAATCTAAACCCTGACCTAATAACCATGTTATTCCAGTCATTATTTCTTTCATATTATTAATTCCTTTAGGATTTAGCTTAATATCCATTTATTTAGTAGAGTTTACACTTTTAATTGACCGAGGTATAAAAAAATCATCTAAATGGAAAAGAGGAAGAAGGTAATTTAGGACTGGGTTTAGTTGATCTTAAACAACCATATAAACCCAGTCGAGAATAATTACGTAAATTTACTCATTTGCTCCTTCAACAACAATCATAGTTAAAGTTGAGCGGACGTTTTCTAAGCCACGTATGTTAGTTGTAATGATTTCTTTTAGTTCATCCATCGTATCAGCTTCAATTTTGGCAACAATGTCGTATACGCCGTACACGATCCAGCTACCAACCACACCTTTAGTTCCTTTAAGGTCTTCTAATACTTCATCTTCCGATCCTATTTCAGCATTGACTAAAACAAAAGCAGCAGGCATTTTTTCACCTCTGGGTTGTTTGGTCACTATTATTTTATTGACCACTTATACTTTAAAAAGTATACATTTCCTATAACGAAACATTTCAGAGTATAAAACTCGGGTATTATTATAATTTTGGGTTAACGAAATTCTTGATATTACCACGATATTATTTTATTTATAATTCTAAGTCGATCTTTAATATTTGAGGCTTCTTTAGTATGAACACTCCATTTGACCATATTAAAGGTCACATTACAGTTAATGGAAGGATCTATTCAGCCAAAGAAGTTATTCGAGGATTATTAGAACAAGGAATATCTATTACTGAGAGTACGGAAGGTATGAAAATAGGATTTAAACAACTCACACCTCTAACATCATCTTCCCACGACTTTACTCAAGGGAATGAGATTTCAGAATGTCCTTTCCTTCCTTATATGAATAAAGTGGCCTTATATCTTGAAAATATTACATCTCGCTTAGAATCAAATGAGTTTCAGCCTTCATCACAGTTCAAAAGCCAAATGGACTTTACTCAATCTGGTAAAGCAAATTCATCAGCATTTTCTCCCTTTGATACTTCATCTTTTCAATCAGAAACAAAAACAAATCAAGAAAAAGAGAAATTTTTCAGTTCCGGAGGAAGCTTTTTGGACAAACATCATAAATGTTCTACTTGTGGAGCTATAATACCCCAAAATGCGTTCTTCTGTAATAAATGCGGAAATCATGTAAGATCTGGCTAATGCAAAAATAAAAAATTCTATTGCCTTGATTTTGGTTTGTGACTTTTAAATACCTGTAGAAGTAAGAAAAATAGAAGTGCGAGAACATAATTCAGGTGGATAAACGCGTTTTCCAGTCATAAATTTTTTCTAAGAGCTCCTCTTTCTCTGGTGCCGAAATGGTGCTAATTTTTTTGATTTGATCCGCATATCGCCCCATTTCATGAAATGCTGGGTGAAATCCCACTTCTGCAGATTGCATAACTTGATCACGTAAACGAGATAATGCTGCTGAGATTTCTTTTCCACTAGTCATTGTTTGAACTTGTCCAAGAAAAGAATCTAATAATCGTGTTGCTTTTGATTCAGAAACCATTCTTTGACTCATACTAGGAGAAGATGGCCTTGGTGCCTGCGTTGGAACTTTAGTATCCATAGACGGCCTCGTTTGTATTGAAGGCTGTCTAGATTGATCAGGCTCCATAAACGCTTCCTGAGGAATTTGTCCTCCTTCTATAGAGCTTAAAAATAAATCTACTTTTTCTGATATTTTTTCTAATTTAGTAGCAAGGACTTTCGCAGTCTTAGTGACTAATTCAAGATCTGCTTTCAGTTGTTCTACTTCTTTTGACAAGGTGTCTCACTTCTTTCTTCATACTTATAGTAATCGTACTTCTAGATAATTATCCTACTTATTCTTTTTATTACTTGTGATTACACTAAATTAAGCTTCTCATTTTCATTCAACGCCTCTAGTGCAGGAAGATGACTACCCATCAGAAAAAGTAGCAAAGCTTTCCCTGCTGTACTTACATAAG
>JBHLKP010000024.1:0-31828 GCA_048886525.1 Candidatus Hodarchaeota archaeon
CCCTAGATAAATTATTCGCATTTTAATCAGGAGTATCCGACAAATCAAATTAATCATATTGCCTAGAGAAATTATTCACTTTTTTGTCGGGGATAATAATAGGTATTTAGTTAAACATTCAAGATCATTATTATTAGAATTGTTCGAGATTGAAAATATGCATGATCTGATTTTTTATCAAACAAGTTATCATATTAGCCGGTGATATTGTCTAGATAAACTCTCCATCCTTTAATAGATACAAGAAGAATTTTTCTAGTTAATTATTTAAAAACTGTGTCACAGGAACAATTGGAGCGAATAAAGATTAGTTCTTTTAATATGAATAGACTTTATTAAGAAATAAACAAAGTAGGAAAGGATATTAAAATGAGGTCCATAATGAATAAAACTAAAAATGCTCATGATGAGGCCTCATACTATCAAATTATTAAAAAATTACCTAAACAATCGAAGAGTTTATTGGATCTAATTTATGATCATTCAGGCATAGATGCAAACACCATTCAACGGAAAATGAGATTTAAAAGCCGTCATACTTTTTTGAAATATATTAATGCTTTAATAACTAATAAATTGGTCAAGGTTCAGAAGAATATTGTCGATAAAAGACAAAAGCAATTTGAAGTAACAAGTAAAGGCCGTTTAGTTAGACAATTGATAATCAGGCAAAGTAAAGATGATTGTCTAACCTGTTATCTTAAGAATTGCGAAAAGCTTTTTCTTTCTACTAATCCGAAATATATCAATTCACTAGAATGGATGAAATTTGTAGAAACCACGGGTTATTCTGTAAATTTCATTGAGAGCATCGAAAATCAAGTTTTTTCTTATATTTCCAAAAATCTAAATCAACTTAATAATAATTCTTAATTTTTTAATCTTCTTCAGTTAAACTATCCGTTATAACGAATTAATTGTAAAATTAGGTAGTACTAAGCAGGCTTATTTTAGATAATCTTTTCTTAATTTGATAGATTGTTCTATAAAACCTTTTACAAAAACTAGAAATTTGTAAAACAATTGATATAGAAAATTCTATAAAATTATGCAACTAACTAAATGGTCAAGTTATTCAAGTTATATTAATCCTCTAGATTCTTGGCTAGATTACTAGTTAATTGATTACAGATCTTATTATTTTGTTGTGAAAACCACATATTTCTCAAAAGAGTCTCTTTTGTTGAATAATCAAGTAACTTGATCTCTTCCTTGCTAAGAATAAACCGCTTAGGTATGTGAAACTCATTACTCATTTGATTTCTCCATAAAAGTAGCTTTTGTTGGAGTAATGGCAAATCATTAAAGCTAGCTTGCTTTGTTTGGTCTTCAATAGGTGTGTCATTCGAAGGATCATCTAACGCCTGTTGTATGAAACTCATTTCATCTTGTGAAAATCTTTGATTTTTTGTAAACACATCCTTGGGTTTAATATTTGTATTTTTAGCAAGCTTCAATAATTGTACATTTGAAAAAACATAGTAAAATGGTTTATTTCGTTTTCGAGCTATTTTGTCTCGAATAATCCCTAATTGTATTGCTCTATTTTTTTGAATATTTGGAAGGTTGTCAAATCCTTTTATTCTACGTACATTTAATGGATTGTAATCAAGATCTGGGATTTCAGCTTCTAGTCTTTTATTTGCATAATTAGAAAACGGAATTAAATTTTTTTGTTTCAAAACTTTGATGAATGTATCATATAGCGGGATAAAAACAGAAATTTCATTACTTGCATATCTCAATTGAGTTGGAGATAAAGGTCTAATAGTCCAATCGCTTTTTTGTTCCCTCTTTGACTTCCGAAAACTTTTAATTTTTAACACTTTTTGAACAAGATCAGGTAATCCAGGTGTTGTATTTGAACGCGGATAACATAGATTATTAGCAATGAGAATATCAAATACTCCTTTAACTGCGATATTGAAGTATTTTTGGAAATAGTATAAATCAGAAGAAGCATCTACAAATACTTTGACAATTGAGGGGGTTGATAAAACATGATTAAGCGGTTCCAAAATATTAGTATCCTTTAAGACATCAATTAAGTAAATATCCTTTCTTGTAGATATTTGAATTAAACTAGGTTTTTGGAAATAGAATTTATTGTGAGGAGCTCGTTCTTGATCGATTGCTATAACATTTTCATGTATAAAGAGGCTCACTAGGTCTGAAACTTCATAGGAATCAATCAAATAATATACAGGATGCATTCCAACAGAGAAAATATGTTTGAAGGAGAAATTGTTATCCATGTGAAAACCCAAGGATTCATTTGAAATAAAAAAAATAAACAATTATTTATTGATTTTCTATGATTCAAACAACAAAAAAAGTATTTGATGAGAATTATAAAAGTAATCATCAGACCTGTAAAATCGTTAGAAGAATTTATTGATGCAATGAGGACAGCTTATGAAATTAAATGGGTTAGAACCTGCGATTATTTGGAATCTTTTTGAAAATATTTCTGTTATTCCAAGAAAGTCAAAACAGGAGGAAAAAATACGAGATTGGGTAAAGAATTGGGCAAACTCGTATAGTATTCAGTTGAAAGAAGACAAAGTTGGGAATTTGCTACTTTCTCAGATCGCGTCACAGGGATGTGAAAATTACCCTGGAGTCGTTATTCAGGCACATTTAGATATGGTAGCTCAAAAAATTCCTAATAGTTCCCATGATTTTGATAATGATCCTATTCCTATACAAATCATTGATGATTATGTTACGGCTGATGGAACCACGCTAGGATCAGATAATGGCATTGGAATGGCAATGGCTTTAGCAACTTTGATTGATGATTCATTTAAACATGGACCTATTGAAGTTTTATTAACAGTTGATGAAGAAGCAGGATTAACTGGAGCTTTTGCTCTTGAAAAGGGTTTTTTTAGTTATAAGTTCTTACTAAATCTAGATAGTGAGGATGAAGGGGAAATAACAGTTTCTTCAGCTGGTGGAGGAGATACAAAGATCAGTCTGCCAATTTCATATGTAAAAAAGCCTTCATACTTAGGTTACGAGTTAGAAATAAGTGGTTTGCATGGTGGACATTCTGGAGTGGATATTGATAAAGCTAGACTAAATGCAATTAAGCTAATTTTTGAAGGTTTAATGAATATTAGATGTGATACAGATTTATGGTTATGTGATATTTCAGGTGGAAGCGCTCATAATGCGATTCCCCGAGACGCATCAGTAAAATTCCTAGTTCCTAATAATAAGAAAACAGAGGCATTAAAGGGCTTCGATGAGTGGAATAAAACCATTAATAGGTATCGTGAAATTGAACCTAATATTAAAGTGAAAATTGAGGAGATTATTTCTAATAAAGGGATTGTTCAAACAAATGATATTCTCTCCTTAATAGATGAGATTCCACACGGACCAATAGCCATGTCTGAGGATTTTACAGACCTTGTTGAAACATCAAATAATTTAGCTATGATAAAAAAGTTAGGAAACTCAATAGTATTTAGTTGTAGTTCAAGGAGTTCAGTTGTATCTTCCTTGGATCAAGTGAGAAATGAACTAAAAACTTTAGGTGAGAGTTTTTCTGCTGAAGTGTCTCAGGGTTCTGGTTATCCAGGATGGAAATCTAGTTTAGATTCTCCTTTTCTAATGCTAGTCAAACAGGAATACGAACAAATATTTGCTAATGAAGTAAAATTAAAGGGGACACATGGCGGTTTGGAATGTGGATTATTTATAGGATTAAATCCTGATTTACAAATTGTTTCTATTGGGCCTGAAATTAAAGATGCGCATTCTCCTCAAGAAAGGGTGTATATTAATTCTGTATATATAATATGGCGAATCGTTAAATCAGTATTAACTAAAATGAACCAATTAAAATAGAAATCTATCAATTAATTAGGTTGCAAAAATATAGATTCATTGCTAGGAAAAAAGGCTTATTTACTGCTTCGGTGTCATCTTATGGTCTTAATTCGTGAATACCAACAAAAAGATCGTGATTCGGTTATTGATGTATGTTGGCAAACTGGTTATATGGGAGAACCAGCTGCAGGATATTTTGATGATAAATATCTCTTTGGTTTACTGTTTTGTGTTTATTATTTAGATTATGAACCCGAAAATTGTTTTGTAGCGGTCGATGAAGATCTCAATAAAGTAATAGGCTATATATTGAGTAGTTTTGATTCAAGAAAACAGGAAAAGCAATATCGAGAAAAAATGCTCTCAAAAATAATTAGAAGAGCTTTTCTTTACACTATTTGGCGTTATCCATCAACATTCAGGGCAATTTGGTATATGAAAAAGACATCTGGAAGAGAACCAAGGAATTTTGATGAAAATAAACTATATTCTGATTATCCTGCTCACTTGCATATTGATATTATGTCTGAATATCACCGTCAGGGCGTTGGTACAATGTTGATGGAGAAACTTGAGAGTTATCTAAAGAAAAATCATATTAAAGGGATTCATTTGGGTACTAGTGATAAGAATATTAACGCAGTTCCATTTTATTATAAAATGGGTTATTCTCTAATTTACGAGAGTCTCCCTGGTTTTTGCATGTGGAAAAATAATCCTGAGGTAAAATCATTAATTTTTGCTAAGAGCTTATAATTAATCTAGCTCTAGCTCTAGATCTAGTAAATTGGTGCTTAATTAAAGCTAAATTTAAAAATGAAAATTATTTTGATGATTTTGATTTTTCGACATGTTCCATAAGTGTTCCATCCCGAATCCATTTGTGAGGGCGGAAAACATCCTTACCATATTTATCAGCTAATTCATCGAGAAATATCGTTAATTCAGCTAGATCAGTGTGCTCAGCAAGCTCAAATGGGCCCATGGGATTACTGAAAGCTAATTTCAGCCCAGTATCTATATCTTTAGCAGAACCAACGCCTTCTTCAAGTATTTTTGCCGCTTCATTAATTTGTAAACGCATAGGTGTCATCATGTCGAAGTCTGCTGGATCTGACTGATCAATTTCAGGTTTCCCCCCTTCCCAGTTGTAAATACCTTTACCTGTTTTTTTACCGAGCTTGTTTTCTCTTATTAGCTTTTCCATTGTTGGGGTTGGAGTATAGTCCTTTGATAGGCGTTCAGATATATATTTCATACTATCATATATAATATCTAATCCAAGATAATCTTGCAGTTGATATGGACCAATGGGAGCCCCCATGTTCATTGCTGCTGCATCTATCTTTTCAGGAGGGTATTCTTCTCTATCTAGCATTAAATTCAGTAATAATGTGCCTGGTATCATGATTCGGTTACAAATAAAACTAGGGCTATCTTTAGAGAAAATTGAAGTTTTTTGGGTTGTTTTTATGAAATCAGTCACAATATTTACAGTCTCGTCAGAGGTTTTGTCACCTTTTACAATTTCGACTATTGGCATTAAAACTGGAGGATTGAAGAAATGTGTTCCAATGACTTTTTCAGGACGTTGTGTAACTTCACCAATTTCTGTTATACTCATATTACTTGTATTTGTTGCTAGGATAGCATGTATTGGTGCGAATTTATCTAATTTAGTAAAAATTTTCTTTTTAAGATTTAATTTCTCTGGGGCTGCTTCAATACATAAATCAGCTTTTTCAACTGCTTCTTCAAGATTCGTGGTTAATGCTAGATTATTCATGAAATTCTTATAGTCAATTTCAGAGATTTTAGCTTTCTCTACCAATCTTTTGAAAGACCAGTCGATCCTCGATTTTCCATTTTCGACAATCTTATCGTTGATATCATAAAGGGAAACACTATATCTAGACATCAATGCGACTTGTGCAATACTATGGCCCATTGCACCTGCTCCAATAACAGCTACATGTGTTATATCATCAATTTTCACTTGAATTTACCCTTCTTTGGAATGAATCACGATTAATGTCAAAAACTAAGAGTTCTAGTATTAAAATTTATTCATTTTGTTAATTTGTAGGTTTGAATACACAGAATCCAATCTATGTGTAAGTTACTTGTCATCTTTTCTCAAGTTATAAACTCTCTGATTATTATTTGCGAATCCCCCTAAAATATAGTAAACAATATAGATTAATCCTATTCAAAAAGAAAATAAAAACATTTGAAATTGATTTTCCAAACAAGGGTTCTTGAATATTGAGAAAAAACAGTAAAAAAAAGAGGAAGATGAGGAATATTATTTATTTTTAAATTCTGGTTTCCTTTTCTGAAGGAAAGCCATAACACCTTCCTGTAGATCTTCTGTTGAGAAAGCTATTCCTTGTCCGAGAGCCTCCATTTGGAGACCTATATCTATAGCCGCTTCAGCTGATTGATTAACTAATCGTTTGCATAAAGCTACTGCAATAGGTGAACATTCAGTAGCAATAGTTTTAGCTAGTTTATACACTTCTTCTTCGAATTCATCATCGTCTACAACTCGATTAATCAATCCCATCTTGAATGCTCGTTTTGCTTCTATCATTTCACCAGTTATCATCAGTTCCATAGTTCTACTTAAGCCAATTAGTTTTCGCATTAGTTGAGTACCTCCCCAACCAGGAATTAACCCACGTCTTACTTCAACGTTTCCCACTCTTGCACTCTTTTTAGCAATTCGGATATCGCAATTCATAGCTAATTCCAAGCCACCACCAAGAGCGTATCTTTCAATAGCAGCAATTACGGGTTTAGGAATGTCACGTGCTTTTTTGAATGTATACTGACCTTTATAAACAGATTTAGCCATGTCCCATGCGCTATCAGGAATAGAACTACCTAGATCTGCTCCAGCAGAGAAACAATTAGCTGAACCACGAATGACAATACATCGTGTATCAGGATCATCCCAAAGTTTGTCAAGAACGGCACCTAAATCATTGACTAATTCGGAATTAAAAGTATTTAATGGAGGTCTGTTGAGAATCACTGTTGTGACATAATTCTCTAGGTCTCTTTTAACTTCAACCGTATCAAATTCCCATTCAGATTTTTTAGCCTCAGCTACTTCTATTTCACCTTTAGCACGAGCAGGTAAAGATCCATCACGAATCCAATCATGTGCACGATAAATCTCTTTGCCATATTTATCTGCCAAACCATCTAAAAATTCGGTTAATTCCTTTAAATCAGTAGTCTCTGCCATCTCAATTGGGCCAAAAGGATTATTAAATCCCTTTTTCATAGCAATATCGATTTCTTTAGCTGTAGTTAGACCTTCTTCTAACACTTTTGCAGCTTCATTGATTTGGATTCTTAACATGTTCATTAGATCAAAATCAGCAGCTTTTTCGCCAATCTCAGGTCTCCCGACCTCTGGCCATTTATAAATCCCAGAACCTGTTTTTTTGCCAAGATTTTTATCCTTGAATAGCTTTTCCAAGCTAGCAGGAGGTTTGTAATCCTTGTGTAAACGATTGCCAAAATAATTTAAGAGATGATAAGATATATCTAAACCAGTAAAGTCAGCTAATTCATATATACCCATTCTCATACCCATATTCATACAGGCTCTATCTACCTCCGCAGGGTCATATTCTTTGTTATCATACATGAGATACATCCATAACATTCCAGGAGCATTAATTCGATTCGCGATAAAACCTGGGCTGTCTTTCTTACATACAACTGGATCTTTAAAAGATTTTTTAGAAAAATCAACAAGGATTTTTATCGTTTCATCAGAAGTCTTTGCACCCTTTGTAATTTCAATCAATTGCATCATAACAGGAGGATTGAAGTAATGAAGTCCAACTACTTTTTCTGGCCTTTTAGTTGCAGCTCCAATTTCATCAATACTCATACTAGATGTATTTGAAGCTAATATTGCATGTTTTGGGGCAAACTTATCTAAATTCCCAAAGATTTCCTTCTTCAGATCTAATATCTCTGGAGCAGCTTCGATACAAAGATCAGCCTTTTTAACTGCTTCTTCAAGTTTGGTAGTTATTGTAAGATTATCAATGAACTTCTTATAATCGCTATCAGAAATACGTGCTTTCTCAACGAATTTTTGAAGACTCCAGTCGATCCGGTTTTTTCCCTTTTCGACAAATTCATCAGCGATATCATACATACTTACTGTATAACCAGTCATAAGAGCAACTTCTGCGATGCCATGGCCCATGTCACCAGCTCCGATGACTGCAATGTGATTAATATCATCTATATTCATTTTATTCACCTTTAAATTAATAATATTTCATTTTACCATTAGTTATAAAAAGGAAAATTACCCTCCTTTTTCAATAACGGTTGCGATTCCTTGACCCCCTCCAATACAAGCATTAGCTAACCCATATTGGCCATCTTCCCAGTTGAGGATTCTAGCTAATGTTCCTACTAATCTAGTTCCCGTAGCACCAAGAGGATGACCTATTGCTACAGCACCACCTTTTACATTTACTTTATTTCGGTCAATGCCTAGTTCTTTGATACAGTTTAAAGCTACAATTGCAAATGCTTCATTTATTTCCCAGAAATCAATGTCTTTAACTTCAAGGCCTGCTTTCTTGAGGGCTTTCTTGCTAGCAGGTACCGGACCAAGACCCATAATTCCAGGATTAACGGCGGCCCATCCCATTGATTTTATTGTCGCCATTGGTTCTAATCCATATTCTTTTGCTTTTTCTTTTGACATGAGTACCATTGCGGTTGCTCCAGCATTTAAAGGACTTGAATTTCCAGGTGTGATTACGCCTTCAAAATCAAATGCTGGCATTAAATTAGCCATTTGTTCCATTGTACTTCCACGACGAACTGCGGCATCAGTATCAAAGATTTCACCATTTGGTAGTTCAATCGGTAAAATCTCTTCTTTAAAGAATCCTTCATCCTGAGCATTCGCTGCTAATTCATGCGATTCCAAACTATATTGGTCAAGATCTTCTCGTGTCAAACCAAATTTATCTTTTGCTCGTTTGAATAATTTTTCAGCGGTTAATCCCATAACAAATCCTGTAGCAAAATCATATTTCGCATATTTTTCCTCAACGGCAAGGAATGTAGGTGGATCCATATGGGGATTATTAGCCATAGGAATATGAGTCATATGCTCCATACCAGCTGATACAACAATATCAGAATATCCAGTCATGATTTGCATGGCTCCAGTATGAATTGTATTCATAGAAGAACCACATTGTCTATCTATTGACTGAGCTGATATCGTTTCTGGTAGTTCGGCTAATGCGACAACATTTCTTCCGCCATATTGAAATTGTTCCATAAATTGCAGAGCCGCGCCGACTAGAACATCTCCGATTTCCTCTGGATTGATACCTATTCTATCAATCATTGTTTTAATCAATCGTCCAGCTAAAACATCCATCCGAAAATCGTTTAGTTTATCTCTCTCTGGAGCAGTAGGTCGTGATCGTGAGAAGGGAGTTCTTAAATAATCAACAATTACAACTTCTCTCATTTTATTTTCTCCATTATTATTTATTTCTCTTAGGAATAATTCTTATTATTATATTGGTTGTATATATAAATTCGGAATAGATAACAATTAGTTATCGTGCATTCCTTTTAATTTAGTTCTTAAGAATGGAAATTTAAAAAGATTTGCGCTCTATGGCTATTTTGTGATTATTTTTGAATTAAGCAAATTATTAATTTGTTTAAATAAAGAATGTAAAGACTTAGATTTGATAATAATGGTTGATTATTTCCAATAAAGGTAATTGAACTCAAAAAATCAATTAAATAAGATATATTGATTTGAAAACGATTAATTTCAAACTAGAAAAGGGAGATAATTATATTCATTATTCTATATAACAATATATTATATCAGTCTTCTATTTTACCATTGTATTGAAGCTAAATCATAAAAAGTACTTCTGATAGAATAAACCTAGTGAGTTAGAAAAAGGATTGAAAGTGATTATATTTTGAAATTAAGTAGAGAATTGGGATTTGCAATCATTCTTTCAATAATCTTCACTCTAGGATTAATGAACGCTATATATATGGTAGTACAAATTAGTGATCAGGTTTTATCAGCTTATAATCCTGATCCTTGGCCTTCTCACCCAGAATTTATTCGAAACTATAATTCTATTGTAGAGTTATTAACCCCAGTCGGTTTTATAGCTTTTTTTCTCTCAATTATGCTTATAATCCTAGGTTTAATTATAAAGAGATTCAAACTCTCATTTTTAGGAGCAGTTTCTTTATATTTACCGATTTTTGCTAACTTTGCTTTTATAATGTTTATTTTTGCAGGTATCGGGCTTATACGTATAATTTGGATTATATTACTTAATACTGATTCAAGATTTCTTATGCTAGGAGATATTATCTTATTACCTGAATATTCCATTCGACTGATACAAATGATATTTAGAATCTTAAATCGCTTACTTAAATTACTTGGTATTCCAGATGAAGTTCTTTCTATATTTCCAATAGATCAATTATTAGATCTGATGAATTTTGCGGTTATTACTCTTATGTTTATTTTAATGTGTATTGGACTAGGAATTTTCTTGTTTAGTGTTGTTACTTGGTTATATGGAAAATTTCTGAGACAGGATATAATTGATTTTTGGATTTACAAATATTCGCGACATCCGCAATATTTAGGTTTATTAATATCAACTTATGGATTAACATCGTTCATTCAACCTGGTTATGGAGCATATGTTCCTAATCCAACCTTTTTTTGGATAGTAACTTCTTTAATTCTTATAGCAATCGCAATTCGAGAAGAAAATACTTTATTAAAAGCTCAATCAGACTTATATCTATCTTGGAGAGAAAAAACTCCCTTTTTAATCTATATTCCTAATAAAATTTCTTTTTATTTTCTCAAACCAGTCAAAAAAGTAATTATTAAGGAATGGCCTGAAACTGACAAAGAAATACTAGTCATAATCCTTGTGTACGGATCTATTTCAGTATTTCTAACATTAATTTTATTTTTTATAATGGGATTCATTTCTACCATAGACCATGCTCTCTATTGAGAATTCAAGTCATAGAACGGCTATTAAAAAAAGATGTCAAATAGGGGGTTAATCCTATCAGAAGAAAAAAGAGAACCTAGGCAATCTTAAGATTGCCTAGAATAGAGTATAGAAAGTTTTATATCGAAATTATTCTTGTAATTTCTTAATAACGGGTAAAAGCTTCATTGTACCCATTACATCGCCATCAATTGAGTATTGTTTGGCGAAAAAGGCCTTTTGAGCGTCTAATTCACCCGTTAGCATCTTTTCCATTATATCTGAAGGGCCTTTCATCGTAAAATTTGCTTTCTCAGGTTTTCCTTCATGAAATTCACATGATCCATCGGCCTTGTGGACAATGTAGCAATGTTCACCGTCAATTTCGTACCCAGCGACTTTGTTCCAGTTTTTCAACATATTTTTTATTTCTTCATTAGCATTAATTGCATCTGCAAATGCTTTAACTTTTTCAAGAACCATTTTTCTCATCCTATTTGGTTTTTTTGTCGGAAATTTCCTTTTATTGTGATAAGAATAACTGATAATATGTTTTTTTATAAAAATCCAGTTTTCTTATATACGATCGATGTCAAAATTGTATCTTTAAGAAGATTGTGAGTCTAAGATATATCTAAGTTATAACTTCTTTTTACTAACTTATATGAATTGATAAGACACTTAACAACTCCTTTATTTCGGAAATTATGATATCGGCCTTTTCAACCTCTTTAGCACCGTACCCATAGCTACAACCAACGGAAATTCCATTGTTGGCCTTTGCAGCTGCAATATCGTGATGACGATCCCCTACAACCATGAAATGCTTAGAATTTAGCTTATTCACTATATTATGAACCATCCATATTTTATCCCTGCCTGGATATAGTCCTGCTGCCATCATCAAATCAAAGAATTTTCCTAGTTGAAATATTTTCGTTGCCTCTTCCCAATAATATTTTGGAGCGTTAGTACATATTGCTAATTTATAACCGTGTTTTTTAAGAATTGATAGTGTTTTCTCAACATCTGGGAAGAATTCTCCTTTACCTTCTTTAAATGACTTCACTTCTGCTATTTCAACACAATTACTAAAATATTCTATAACTTCAATTTTATTAGAACCAAATATATCATTGTATATATCTTCTACTTGCTTACCAAATTGTGATAAAATGACCTCATCAGATGGATATTCTTTATCTAATTGAAATTTTTTGTAAGCTTTCTTCAAACACTTACGAAAAATTGGCAAGCTAAATTTTTTGCCTTGAAAAAGTGTTCCATCAAAATCAAAGATGATTAAATCTATCTTTGATAATTGCTTTTTGATGGACATTAGATTAAGCTCGTCTTGTAGTTATATAATTAGAATTTTCTTAGTATTACTATGAAGTAAATAGAGGAGGTAAACTTAAAGTTGGTACTAATGTTAGATCAATCTCAAATGCTGCAGTAGGCATGAAAATCAACCAATTCTCAAGTATTGATGGATTAACTTCTCCTATAATACCTACATTCTTACCATTAACTAAAATCTGGGCTGTTCTTCCTTCAATAAACTCGGTTGATTGTATCGGCTTCAATTCATATTCAGTATTCAAACTTTGGAAAAGTGTATCAAGGATACTATGACAATGTTCAAATGATATTTCTGTATCTGCTAAAGCAACCGCGGCACTCACAGTTGTTTTGACATTTTTATCTGCTTCAAGTGTGACTATTTCACCAACCTCAAATAAATATTGAGGATATTCATTATGTGTGTTCTTAGAGAGAAAATCAAACAATCCAGGAATTAAGCGATTTCTTATAACTGAATAATTTAGACTTACAGGATTTGATACTTCAATACATTGAGATAAGATTGAATCACTATGACCCATTAATTTTGTTAATTTTTCTGGAGATGTGAGGGTAAAAGAAAGGATTTCTTGTAATGTACACCCGCTTAAGATCTCTCGTACATAATTTTCGCTTTTTGTTCTTGCAGATAATCTTCCTATTGTCAATACTTTCCAATCAGTCGGATTAATATTCATATAACCGTAAGCTATGGCGATTTCTTCTGCAATATCGACCCAATGCAACAGGTCTACTCTGTAAGGAGGATATCTAACAAGTAATGAATTTCTCTTTACTTCTGCTTCAAATCTTCTTTTTTGAAGCAATTTTACCATATCTTTAGGCTTTAAATTTAGATTTAGGTATCTTTCAATATCATTGGGATTTACTTCGATTTGATATGGTTCAGTTTCAGGAGTTACTAATATTTCAGGTGCACCCTCATGATTAGGTGGATAATGGATCTCAACAGAATAAACTTTCCCTCCACGGTCCCTTAAAGCCTGTGCAATTAACGTGTTAACTACTCTTACGACTTCAAGTTTTGTCCCTGTTACTTCTACTAAGACATCTGTTGTTTCCTCGGTAATACGCCCCACATCGTTACTATTAATAATCGGAGGCATTGACAAGACAATCCCCTCTTTATCCCTTAATATTGGTAAATCACCTTTTTTGGGCAATATCCCTCTATATTCAATTCCTTTAGGATGTTTTTTCAATATTTCATCTAGAGTAAATGGTTCTTCATATCCTAAAGGCACGAAGGATGAAGTTCGAGGAATAAGGCCATAATAGATAGGACTCTTAATCATTTGAATGTTATAAATGCCGATCGATGAACGTCTACGTTTACGGCCATACGATAGATCAACTTTCTCTTGCAATTGTATTAGTTGCTTAATTAAAAAATCCGAGAATTTTACCCCTCGTATAATAGAACATGCAATGAATGGTCTTATGGATTTAATGTTTTGATCAACCTCCAATACATAACCACTAGGTTCTGCTGAAAGATCTGGAAGGCCTTTTTCATCTCCAGTTATTCCAATAATTTCTCGTACTAATCCTTCAACACCCCAGATATCTGGCCTATTCGAAGTTTTACAATCTACTTTTATTAAATCATCATCAAGATCATATTCTTCAATTTCACTTTTCGCATAGCTGAAAAGATCATCTAATTTTTCAATAGAGGTATTCATATCTAATTTTAATAATGATAGCACATCACTATAAGATATTTTAAATGCGACCATCTTAACCACCTTTAGATTATTGGTACTGTGCGTAACCAATCCAATTTTTGTGTAAAAAGTTCTCGAATGTCACTAATGCCACGTTTAACCATGTAAAGCCTATCGGTTCCAACACCCCACGCTATAACTGGAGCAGGTATTTCGAAAGGTGCATTAACTTCAGGACGGAAGATCCCTGCTCCCCCAAATTCGATATATCCTAATTCAGGGTGATATGCACTTAACTCAACCGATGGGCTAGTGAAAGGATAATAATCTGGTTTGAATCTAACGTTACTAGCTTCAGCTATTTCTACAGCAAAAGTTTTTAGAATTCCAAGTAAATCTGGAAATGTTATTGAAGGATCACATACGATTCCTTCCATCTGGTTAAATTCAGAAAGGTGGGTTGCATCAACAGAATCAGGACGATAGCAACGGGCAATACTGAAATATTTTGAGGGAATTTCTAAATTATACAGTGTTCTTGCACTTACAGATGTTCCTTGTGGCCTTAATAATAGTTGGGCTGCTTTATTAGGGTCCCAATTATATCTCCATCCCCGTGAATTCACAGGTTCTCCCGTTTCATGAACCTGTTTTACCCCCTCAACAATTTTTTTGTCAGATGGTAGATTTCCGTGTGTAGGATTTTTTATAGTATATACATCTGACCATTCACGAGCAGGATGATCCTGTGCTTGAAACAATGCGTCGAAGTTCCAAAATTCTGTTTCAACGAGAGGCCCTCGCATCTCAATGAACCCCAATCCAACCAGTTTTAGTTTTATTTCTTCAAGAAACATTATATAAGGATGTTTCCTTCCAATTGGTATAGATTTGGGACGTGTAGTAATTTTATATTTTTTAAGATCTAGATTTTTCCATTCTCCTGTTCGAATTTGATCAGAAGTTAGTCTTGACACAGTATCACTGATTTTAATATTTGGAAGTTCTTTCAAGGCGAGTTCAGTTAGTTTAACTGTTGTCTGTTGCCTTTCTTTTAGTTCTATTAATTTTCTTTTCAAGAGGTTTATTTTAATTTCTTCAGTTATAGGAGTAAAAGGATTCTCAGATATCATATGAAGAGTAGCTTCTAGATCTGCGTTAACTTTATTTGGTTTTTTAACAAGTCTAACTATTCCTTTATTAATTTCAATTATTTTATACTTTTTTAATTGTCCTATTCCTGCATTAACTTCTTGTTTAGACAATCCTGATTTTTGAGCTATCTTTGAAAACAAAATCCCTTTTTTATTTTCAGTTAATAACGCTATTAATTGATTTTCTGGTAATCCTTTAGTGAGTACTGTTCTTCCCTCCTCCGATATCACTGAACGAGTAAGTAAGTTTACTTCTCGTTTAACTAGATTCTTGTTCAATAGCTGGAATGTAAGTAATTCGACTTTTGCACGCGAAATACTAAGTAGTTCAGCCAATTCATCTAGAGTTTTTGGATCAGCAGCATCTAATACTTCTAGAAGTTTGTACATATCAGGTGACACTGAAATATTAGCTTTATTCATTCAAAAAGACTCCTGTAACTGAAATAATGCATCTCTACTTGTTTGAGATAGAATTGAAAAAACGTGTAAAAATAATTGCAAAACTTTCTGAGATGTTAGATCTAGCCTCGTTTGTTTAAAATCAATGAAATATCCAAATTTAGCTAAAGCTATCAAAAGTCCAAGGCATCGACCTCAACGATCGAAAAATAACAACTTTTTTTAAATGTTTCGCCCCTATGGATGATTATTACCTCTATCATTCTTCCTTTTAGGTTTACTACTCTACATTTCATATTTCCACAGAATTTAGTAATTCTTTTTAATCTCTAAATCCCAATAGAGAATTGTTCCTGCAAATAACAGATTAGATTAATTTTTATTTTCATTAGTTATTGATATCTAATACAGGTGTTATAATTGTCACAAACTCAGGAAGAAATTCTATTTGATCAAGTGGCTCAATTCCTTTATAAGGGTTCATTAGATCACTCTCGTAAAGAATTTAGTCTGTATTTATTCGCAGAATGGTCGAGATCAAATATGGATATAATTCTCAAAGCTATTTCCTCATTTAAACTGAATGAAAAACCCCAATTGAATTGATTTTAGATTTTTATTACATATCAAGATTCATCTATTGAGAATGCTTTCAAATGGAAAAAAATAACGACCTTAAATTAGAAAGAAAATTCATTGGTAGTATTTTAGGAAGTGTAATTGGTGACGCGCTAGGAGCACGATTTGAGGGGCATTCTCATCATAATTTCCCAGATATTTACTTAAATTCTCTATTTAATGACCCAGATCTAATAGTAGGTAAATATACTGATGATAGTCAAATGATGAAGGGTATTCTTGAATCTTTAATAAAAAATAAAGGCTTTAATGAAAGTGACATGGCTTTTACCTTTGTAAGAAACTTTGATATATCTCGTGGCTATGGTATTGGGACAATTAGAGTACTAGAGGCGATTAGAAGTGGAGCTGATTGGAAGGAAGTTGCAAAGAATAGTTTTGGAGGTCAAGGATCATTAGGAAATGGTGCAGCAATGAGAGTATGCCCAATTGGTTTATTGTACAACTTTGATATCTTAAAAGTATCTAAAATAGCCGCAAAAACCGCCCTTATAACTCACAAACATCCTCTTGGTATTGAAGGTGCGGTTTTACAAGCCCAAGCGGTAACTTTAGCCCTTAAAGAAGACGTTGATGACTTTAATTCACAAGCTTTTTTACAGAAATTAATAGAATTAGGTCATACTTCAACATATGAAAACAAGCTTTCTAGAATAGCAGGATTTTTAGAAGCCATACCAAACGATTTTGAGGTAATTAAAGAATTAGGAAATAAAATTACGGCTTTGGAGTCTGTTCCGACAGCTATTTATGTATTTCTTAAAAATTATAAGTCTGGCTATGAAAGAACAATAATAGATGCCATTAAGCTAGGTGGGGATACTGATACAATTGCTTGTATGACAGGAGCAATAGCTGGAGCTTTTCATAGTATAGATAAGTTACCTAAGAATTTTGTTGAAACTGTTGAGGAAAAAGATATCTTCATTAAATCAGCACAACAGTTATTCTTACTTTCAAAGGCGTTAGTCAATAAAAGATCTTAAAATAATGATAGTTGATGGTTTTTAATGACAAATAAGGAGAAGAGAAATAGGAGAAGAACAAAAACTAGCACCTTTGGATCTTCAGGGAGAGAAAGTCATGATTCTCAATTATTTTATCGTAGTAAACTTTACGAAAAATTGTCAAAGGAAAAAAAAATTGAGTATATTGAAAATCCAATTCTTCATAATAATCTAAATAAGATATTCTGTAAAAGCTCGGAAAATATGGATGAATTACCATCAGAAAGTGTCCATTTAGTAGTAACAAGTCCTCCCTATAATGTTTCCAAAGATTATGACAATAATTATACCCTAAAGGAGTATCTGAGTCTACTTAATCGAATATGGGAAGAAGTAAAACGAGTTCTTGTGCCCGGTGGCCGTGTTTGCATTAATATTGCCAACTTAGGTAGAAAACCATACATCCCATTACATGGATTTATAATAAAAAATATGCACAATCTGGGTTTTCTTATGAGAGGAGAAATTATTTGGGATAAGTCTGCAAGTGCTGGAACATCTACAGCTTGGGGATCATGGAAATCTGCTTCGAATCCCTCCTTACGAGATGTTCACGAGTATATCCTAATTTTTTCTAAAGATTTTTTTAAAAGAAAAAGAATAGCAAATAGAGAGGATACAATATCAAGAGATGAATTCTTGGAATATACAAAAAGTATTTGGTCGTTCCCAACTGAATCAGCTAAGAGAATAGGACATCCTGCTCCGTTTCCTATTGAATTACCATATCGTTGCATCCAATTTTATACTTACACAAAAGAAATAGTGTTGGATCCTTTTATGGGATCTGGTTCAACTGCAATTGCAGCAATTAAATCGAATAGGTACTATATTGGGTATGAAATAAACAAAGAATATGTAAAATTAGCCAATAGGCGTATAAAAGATTTTAAGAAGTTATTTGAGTCTCCTAAAATAACTGATTTCTTTTCTAATGAAAAGTAAGTTCAAAACTATCATTCCAATGGTTAAAGTAAATTACTTATCGTTTAATGCTAAATGAACTATTCATAAAACAAGTAAAGTCATCTACACGAACAGGGACGGGAGAAATAATATGTTCAGCATACTCTACTCCTATTCGTGATCCGAGATTTCTATTCCAATTCATCAGCATAGATGGAAAATGTGAATGTCCTGTTTTACTTGGTACAAACCCTTGGGATTTATAGGTTAAGATGGCTTCCTGTTTTAAATCAATATAATTTGTAATATCAACTAATAAAGATGTGTAATTTTCGGGATGTAAATCTAAAAATCTGACTGGAAAATATAACAGGGAATTAATTCGATGAACTGGCAAGTTATGAAAGTATTTATCCCATTTTGTTAATCTAGAATAAAAAACAGCGCCTTCTGTAATCAGTTGAGCTTGATAATGATCAGGAGAAGCCATCAAGGTTTTCCCGTACATAACTATCACTACTTTTGGTTTCCATTTTCTAAAAACCGTAGCTAGCTCACACCGGTTTTCAAAAGAATCAAAAAGCCTTCTATTTGGGAGATCAAGTGTCAATCGTCGGACTCCTAGGATTTTTGCAGCTTTTTGAGCTTCCATGAGTCTTTTTTCGGCATAATCAGAATCAAAATCATCAGGACTTCTATATTTATCGTTTTTAGGAGTTGGTTCAGCATTTGTTAAATCTATTATACCAGCTCGTATACCTTGATGAGACAGTTTGGCAAGAGTCCCGCCTATCCCAATCTCAACATCATCAGGGTGCGCTCCTACAGCAACAACCTCAACTTGCTCTTCATTCATATAGATGCATCCATCAACTTGAAATATAAATTAATATTCTATTAGGAGATTGACGAACTTAATTTATTTTGTCTTTTTTATAATATATACTAATGATTTGTTCTAACTCCTTTGATTAAGTAAATTATGACTTTATTCTGAAATAAACATCAATTTCAATATTACTATCATTATTAATTTCCAAGTACTAATGGTTTTATAAGATATATATATAAAAATACAGTCTAGAATTTGAATACTTATCTATGAGTAGATAAATAAAATATAAGTAGTCAAGGGGATTTGAAATTTTATGTCCATTATATTCTTCTATTGACTTTTATTTGATGAGTATAGTAAGTCATTCAAATATTTTGGTCTATAAAGCGCAATAATAGCTATATTAATTAAAAATCATGGATGTTGTCATTAATGAAATCCCAGAAACAAAAACAAGTATTTTTAGGCCCAGCAATTGTAGCAGCTGCTAATGCTATGCGAGCTCTTGATGCTCCTGTTAGATACCCACTAATCTTAAGTAGGTTCACTTGGCAGCGCAATTTGACAAGTGCTTTACGCTTGAGTAGTTTTTCGTCATTTATTGTAATGATTGAACATTTTATAGGTACGATTATTATTTTACCATTTCTCTTATCAAGACGAGGAATAAATCATTTAATATCTATTATGAGAACATTTAAACAAAAAGAATGGATTAGTATCACTTTTGTTTCATTGGGTTCAGGATTGGGTTTATATTTCTTTTTAATAGCTTTTGGCATGGGAAATCCAACCGTTGCAATCCTGCTTCAGAAAAGTCAACCATTAATTACCTTATTTGTAGCAATGATGTTATTGAAAGAAAGGCCAACAAAATTCTACTACATAGCTGCTATTATTTCGATTATAGGCATTCTATTAATATCATTTGAGGATATTACTAAAGCAAGTTTATTTGAATTTACAGCTGCAATTTGTTCATTGATAGCAGCGTCTTTTTGGGGAGCTAACACAGTTTTCGGCAAGATATTAACTGAAAAAACAGATTATTGGGATTTAACAGCATTTAGATATTTAGGAGGATCGTTAATTCTTGTGATATTCAATACAATCATTTTATCTTTTACGTCTGATAATTTTAATGCTCTTGGTGAAACATTTAATACCTTCCCAGAATTATTAGCAATACCAATGACAGGATTAATCTGTATAGTCTATTCAGCAATCTTAACTGGAGGCGTTTTACCTTTAGCACTGTATTATTTTGGTTTGAGATGGTCTAAAGCTTCTGTTGGAGGTTTAGCAGAACTTGCATTCCCTTTACTTGCCATATTTGTTAATTTCTTCACTTTAGGATTTTCTTTAACATTTACTCAAATTATTGGAGCTTTAATTCTATTCTCTGTTATTTCAGCATTATCATATGTAAATAGAAAGGAATTTGAAAAGGAAAATTGATGAATAGAATAACTATTGAAGATATAATTCTTATCTGAGCAAAAATTATCACAAGGAGTTATACATTCAAAAAATGGTTGGATTTAAATGTCTAATCAATCAAACAACGCTAGAACCTCTGAAAATAATATAGAAATTATAGATATACTAAAATATCTCAATTACGAAGGAACTGTAAGATTATTTGGTACAAATCTAGATGAAGCTATAGAATAAGAATTATTTTATTATATCAGTTTTTTCTGAGGATTCCAGTGTTACTGTTTGATTATTTGATTGATTTTCAAATGTTTGAGTTTTGATTTTTCCTTTTTCACCGTTTACTGTTGTTGGATGAGGGAAAAACCCAAAAATTTCAAATGACACAATTAAAGCTATTATTACTCCGATTGAAGGAAGATCATGAAGGAAGGTTCTATTAAATGCATTATCCCAAAGAAAAAGTTCCAAAATATATGTAATCGCGAAAAAAAGGATACCAACCATTCCTCCGGATAGAACACCAATAATCAACCTTCTAAGAAAATTGACTTTGTAAAATTCAGAAAGGTGGCGAAAATACTTAGATATCATAATTTACACTTTTTTTTTGTTTAGTTTGTTCAAATTAAAGACTTAATTTAAGCTTTTTTTTGTATTTTTACGAAAATAATTGGGGTGAGAAGAAGAGATTTATTTTTTTTCTGATTCTTCTACTATTCAACAAAAATATAGATAGGAAATTTGTAGTATATATTGAACCAGTTAGTTGAAAATGATTTCGATGAGGATTCTTCAAAAATCATTATTCAAAATATTACCGATTGTATTCTGCTTTACGTATATACCTTTTATTATTCAGAAAATTGAAATTATTAGGAACATCAGGATTTGATTAATTATATACCTTGTAGCGATATAACTAGTACCATAATCCATGTCGCGAATACTCATTTTATCCATAGTAACAGTCCATATCATATTATTTTCTAATGCAAATGATTTTAGTAATTGCTGGGTTTCTCCACTATCAATATCAATTGAAAGAATTACTAAATCATTTTACTCGTATGAATTTAAAATTGTATAAATTTATGGAATTACTGCGAAACATGGATCACACCATGTAGCAAAAAAGATCGAGAATCACTACTTTAACATGGAAATCAGAAAGAGTAAAAATTTCATCTGTAAACACGTCTTTAAAAAGAAAATTCTTAAGCAAACTCACCAATAGGCATTCCTAAAAGTAATCCATCGGCAGAATTAATTTTGAATGAATTAATAGTCAAAATAATCGCTATAAAATAAAATGGAGTCGTTTAAGTGCATTTATATACAAAAGAATTTCTTATATTAATCGCTGAACGTTTTTTCGAAATTTAATGTTTTTCAAGATCAATCTAAGCTTTCACTAATTAAATTTCCTTTACAAAGAGATGAGTCAAATATTTTAGAGGTGCTTCTTATGAAATCTCACATTGATATTTTAACTAATTTACTTTTTCCTCCTCAATCAGAATTAGAATTTTATGTCACTAAAAGAAATATATTACCTCAAATGAATAGTATTATCAAAAAAATGGAAATATACTTGAGAAATTTTCGAGAAAGCTTGAAAAATTTAACAGAAGATTCTCTTTCAGACTTGGAATACGATTTAATTCAAATATTGGGGGTAGGAGAAGGTAGTACTCCAATATCTGATGATTTTCTAATCGGAATATTATCAGCAATCTATATTACTGCCCCAAATATTTTAGAAAAGTACACTCTTATATCAAAATTTCCTTTTCAAAGGTATACAACCTTTAAATCAGCTCAATTGATTAGAAAGGTATTATTACAGGAAATGCCTAATGAATTATTTCGCTTCTTAAACGTTCTAAAAACACCACTCGCAAGTAAAAAATCAATTAATCAATTTGAAAGAGAAATTAATAGAGTTAAATCAATTGGAGTCTCAAGTGGATATTATTTTCTCTTTGGAATTTTATGGGAATTGAAATTTTCTCTTAATTCTATGAATAAATGAGAAAAAAAGTGCGTTTAAGTCTTTAGTAATACAAAGAACTAAAAAAAGAGGAACTCTGAGTAAGTCTTTTATCCTTGTTATCCTTGATATGATTTTTTATGAGAGAACCAAGGCATTCGATTCCTTTGGTTATTTCCATAGGTTCTAAGAGAGAGTATCCAAGCCTTAAGCTATTGAATTTAGGAATTGAGCGATTTAGAGATCCATCAGTGCTAAGATTAAAACCAAATTTCGGATAAAATGCTGCACCAGGAACATACATGACATCATTTTGGATACACTTCTGTATAAAACGAGAACTGTCAAATGTTAAGTCATTAACCTCATACCACAAAAAAAATCCACCAGTAGGTCGAGTAGAATGACCTTGGAGAAAGGAATCAACTGCATCTAACATAGCATCCCGTCTTTTCCTATAAGATTGACGAATTTGAGGTAATAGCGTATCAATAAATTCTTCATAGTAAATTGTTAGTATCGATTGAACCCATTCTGAAGAACAAAGATCATAGAACCCTTTAGCTTTAATGATCGCATCCTTTAAATCTGATGGTAAAACACTATATCCTATTCTAAAAGCAGCAGCTTCCTTTGTTGATGTAGATACGTATGCTACGCGATCATTATCGTGATCCTGTTTTTTTATTGGGGTATATTCAGTTGAATCAAACTGAATTTCTTTATACGCTGCATCTTCAAGTATTAGAAAATCTAAATCATAAGCATAATCTAATATTGCCTTTTTACGAGCTAAAGTGAGGGTTGTACCTTTTGGGTTATCAGAATAAGGAACGCAATAGAGTAATTTTGGTTTTTTACCAAATTTTTTAATACTAGCTTCAAAAGCGATAGGGATATACTCTGGAATTATACCGCGATCATCTGAAGGAAGCGTTAAAATACGTCCCCCCAATTTTTCAGCAGGTTGCACAAATCCTAGATAAGTAGGTCTTGCTGCAATCACAATATCTCCTGGATTGAGTAGAGAATCGCAAATTGAATAAAGCATTTGTTGAGAACCTGTGGTAATTGTGACCATAGAAGGTGTAATATTTTTCAATTTGTCACGAGACTGAAGACGTTTTGCTAACACCTCTCTTAATCGAGGACTACCCTCTGTCATACCATAAATATAGTTATTTAACATTTTCACATTGTTTTCTTCGAGAAACTCTTCCTCTTTATCTAATATCTGACGAATTATTTTATGAAAAGTTTTAACTGGAATAATGCCAGGTTGTCCTCCAGCAAAATAATAACGAGGTGAAAATCGTAATAATCGTCGTATTTCACTCTCTGAGACTTTATTCACCCATTTTGCATACTTAATAGAGGAGGAAATCAATTTTGGATCATTTTTAATGTCCGTAGACTGCATTGTGCTCTCCATATATCAACTCTTCAATATAGCTTTATAACTCTTTTAGGCGCAAATCGTAAAGTTCATATATAAGTAATAGAACATTACACTAAAATAACATCTATTGTACGAACTATTTGTAATGGAAATTAAATGCTATTGAACAATTTATAAAACTGCTTTAGGAGAAAATATTTTTGGAAATTTCAAAACAATATAAAATCGACTCTTATGATCAAAAAATTATTTCTTTGCTGAAAGATAACGCGAAAATATCCCAAGAGGAGATTGGTTTAGAAATCGGCCTTTCTAGACCAACAGTTCAAAAACGGATAAAGAATTTAGAAGAAAATCAAGTAATAAAATTCACAGTTCATACAAATGGTAAAAAAATTGGTAAAGAAATAACTTCATTTATTACGGTAGTTGTAGATCGAACACGCAGAGCTTGGGATCTAACTTATAATGAATTACAAGATCGAATGAAAGAATTAGAAATTCTAGAAATTCATCATATAACTGGTGAAGAGGATGTTCTATTAAAAGTACAAACTCGAAATATTGATTCGATAGAAATGATTCTAATTAAAATCTCAGAGATAGAGGGTGTAGCTCGTACGAGAACTATGATCTGTCTTTCTTCAGTTGAACCTGAATTTAAAATGCCAAAGAACTATCCAAGTTTAGAAAGAGATTTATTATGGAATTTTACTTAGAATTTCGTAGAATTCATTTTTTCGGTTTTTGAGTGAATAATGATCTAAATTTATACATTTCTGAGGTTTTTCTTGCATCTCATCCCATTTAGCTTTAATATTAAAACCGAAATCTAGTTTAATTACCTAAATTTTTAAATCTTTTATCATCAACTTTTAAAATAATGAATAGATAAAATTGAAGGTGTTCTGATATAATAATTCCTATAGTATATTTTTCTGCAGGTGGGGGGACAAAATATATCTGTGAGTTTGTTAAAAAGGGTTTAGAGCAACAAGGACATACGATTGATTTAATACCCATTAAAAAGGTTCATGATCCTCTTTTAGACTTCGATGAAATCCCCATTTTAGGTATCGCGTCTCCTGTATATGATTTTAACCTTAGTCGTATTGTTAGATTTTGGATGATGAACATTCCACGCTCCAATGAACCAAAGAAAGTCTTCTTAATCGAAACTTGTGCTGGTATTCCTTGTGCTTCAATTAATGTTGCTCAAAGCATCCTGCTTGAAAAAAATTATTCTTTAATAGGAGCTTTAGAAGTAACCACTCCGACAGCAGAACCTTGGTTTAATCAGAAATGGAATCCATGGGGTTGGAGAACAGAGAATTTACATCGTGCATTTTTCTATGGTATGAAATTAGGTTTTAATTTAAAAAGAAAAATAAAAGGACATTTAGATTTTAAAATGTATATGCCTGGATTAAATTTTTTATCATATTTAATGCTTAGAGTAGATAATCAGTATAATTATGGATATATAAAGCTTAGGAAGTCACGTTGCATAGAATGTTATGCATGTGAGAGAGTGTGTTCAGTTGATGCAATTAAGATAAACAGGAAAAAGGCGATTGACGGATATAGCTGTATGTTCTGTATAGCATGTGTTCGTATTTGTCCCACCTATGCATTATATATTTCTTATCGTCCTAAAGCTACCCCTCCTACTAAATCAGAGTCACCAAAATTAATTAAGGGTTTTATAGATCCAGAAAAATATAAACCTCCAAAACGTTTTAAATTCACTAGAAATTATTTTTCTTATTTCTGATCGACAACTGCCAATATATTTTCTAGAATCACAATTTTAACAGCCTACAGAGTATCATAAAAATATTGATAACCTTCATTTTGCATTTAAAAACGATCCTTAAGCCTGTTCTTATTGAGATACTCCGTTAAAACCTCATAAAAAAATTCTAAACTACCTGTGTAATCGAATGGTAAATCTGGATTTTCAAAATCTAGATCAGTTGTTATCATTTTTGAGAATTTCTTATTATCGTTTTTAACAAGGTAAGTCTTAATTCCTATTCTACCTGCGATCATATCATTAATTTTATCATCCCCTATCATCATACATTCTCGTGGAGTTTTATTAATACGTTCTAATATTTCCTGATAGTATTCAATGTGTGGTTTTGCATAGTGGTAATCATCTGCTGATGTTACTTCAGCCCAGTTTACTTCTTTCGAACTTAATCCAGCCCAACTTAATCGAATTTCATTTGCAACTTCAGGAAAAAGTGGATTAGTAGCCGCGACAATAGTAAAGTGTTTTTCTGCTAATTTGATTAGATCTTTGGCAATAGGAATCGGTTTCATTATAGAATGTAGCTTACTAAATTCATTTTGATAGAAATGCTGAAACCGTGCTATAATTTCATCACTATTCATAGAGATTTCAGACTCAAAATCATCTGCAAACTTCTTTAAATTTCTGTCATAAGGTTCTTTTTCTATCATCTTATTAGTAGATTTCAAGAAAATTCTCATAAATTCTGAATATGATGGAATTTCCTTAATAAAATAATTGTGAATGTGTTTTCCGTAAATTCCAATAAACATTTTTTCGTCAAATGAGAGCAATGTATTATCAATATCAAATAATAGTGTTGTTATAGATGAAAAATCGATCAAGGTAAAATCAACTATTCTAATGTTCAAATAAGACTTTTTAAAGATTATATTATCCAAATAAGCTGCTTGGGGAAGATTTTCGAAATAAAATAGAAAGGTTTTGATTCAATAATTGAAAGAAATTACCAATTTACAAACAAATGCTTTTTCAACTTATCTTGTAATGGCCAATATTGTCTGAGAAAAGAAAAAAATAAATCTATGGTAGTATATATGACAAGCTTACAGAAACGTGCTTCAAAGAAGAAATCGTCAATTCATAATTTCATTGTTGAAAAGGCACAAATATTTCCAAAACAAACAGTTATCTTGAATCCTGAAACTGGACTATTTAAACGAACTTTTAAGAATCCTCAAATCCAATTAGTTAATGAGGTAGGATCGCAACCAAAAAAAGTATTCACAGAACATATTGTTCTTTCTGATCATGTTCCTATTGATAAAATTTGGGTTTCTGAAGAAATGATTTCAGAATTAGAAATTGAGGAAGGAGCTTCAATTCAAGTTTCATCATTAAGTAGGACTCCTCCTGATTCCTATTATTTGATTAGAAAACGAATGATGAAAAGAAGGTTGTTTCAAACGTCAGAAATCGCAATGATAGTTAATGACATTGCTAATAATCGTTTAAATCAGTTAGAAAAAGCTGCTTTTGTACTTACTCAAATGTTTGAACCTTTTAATATGGATGAGATTGAAGAATTAACTCGAGCAATGGCGGAAACTGGGGAGATGATTGATTTTGGCCAGCACACCGTATTCGATAAACATTCTACAGGTGGAGTACCAGGCAATAAAGTCACTCTTCTTATTGTACCTATCATAGCAGCTGCAGGTTTATTAATACCAAAAACGAGTAGTCGGGCAATAACAAGTCCTTCTGGTACAGCAGATACTATGGAAGCGCTTGGATGTGATGTTATATTTACCTCGGAAGAACTTGTTGAAATTTCACAGAGAACTCGAGGTATGATCGTTTGGGGTGGAGGATTCAATCTTGCACCAGTTGATGACATTTTAATCAAAGATGTTGAATTTCCTTTAGGAATTAATCCTAGTTCAATGATGCTTGCCTCAATTATGTCTAAAAAGTTGGCTACAGGTATTCATTTCTTAGCTATGGATTTACCAACTGGTCATGGCACTAAAATAGAAGATATAGGAACAGCACAAGCCTTGGGTAGAGAATTTGCGGAACTAGGTCGTCGGTTAGGCATTAGAGTCGAAAGTGGAATAACATTCGGTGCAAGCCCTGTAGGACATACTGTAGGGCCAGCACTTGAAGCGCGTGAGGCTTTAGAGACTTTAATTAATCCAACTCATGGACCTTCATCACTTGTAGAGAAATCTTGTGAGCTTTCGGGGATATTATTAGAAATGGCTGGTAAGGCTCTCCGGGGTCAAGGCCGTGAATTAGCTAAACAAATTTTATATAAAGGGCAAGCTTTGGATAAATTCCGCGAAATTCTAGAAGCTCAAGGTGGAAATCACGATTTATCTCCATCTGATATTAATGTAGGTCAATATTCAGTTGAAATTCTATCACCAAGTTCAGGGTGGATTGTTAATATTGATAATGTTAAGATGTCAGAAATTGCCAGAACTGCAGGATGCCCCAAGGACGATGGTGCTGGAATTCTGTTTTTAAAGAAAAAAGATGCTGTTAAACGTGGTGAATCAATAATTCGTATTTATAGCTCTTCTGAATCTCGACTCACCGCTGCAGAAGGAAAATTTGCTAAATTAAATCCAATTACAATAGAGGGTATGCTTCTAGGTAGAGTTTAATTCAAAAATGATTTCTAATTTTCGCTTTAAACAGATTTCAGAACATTCTTAACTCTCTAATTCTCCTTCAAAACTATCAAATAGTTCTATCGCTTCCTTTATTTTTTTAAGAGCGTCCTCTCTATCTGTCCAACCGACAATGTGAGTTGTTTTCCCACTTTCTAGATGCTTATATGTATTAAAGAATTCCTCAATCTCTCGTAATAAATGTTTAGGGATTAATTTAAGCGATTTAACCTCTTCCATTCGAGGATCATCAATTGGTACAGCAATAATCTTATCATCTTCTCCTTTTTCGTCTTCCATCTTCAAAACAGCAACAGGTGTTGCTATAACAATGCAACCAGGATGTAGTTCAACGCCAGCACTATGTAGTACTAAGACATCGAGTGGATCACCATCGTTACAGAGTGTTCTGGGAATGTAACCATAAGCTGTTGGATATACGACTGACGAATAGAGGATTCGATCAACGACTATTGCATTAAATTCTTTATTGAATTCATATTTCACTTTTGAACCCATAGGTATTTCAATTCGGATATATACCTTCTCTGGCGGGTTAGGGCCAGCAGGAATAGGTTTATTCATTTTTTATCCTCATAAATTTTTAATCAAAATGATTTAGTGAACATAATTGAAAAAATCTTATCCTTATTTCTAGTGAACTAGAACTTTCAATTAAAATCTTCTTACCTCTGATAATCCTGGCGATTAGCTAGTTTATAGAGTTCTTTGAATTCACTTTTTCTTTTAAATTGCTAATAAATATTTAGAACTATACGCAACTGTACTATACGTAAACCGGAATACTAAGAAGGGAAACTAACGGTAATAATAATTCTGCATTATATTAAGAGAAGGATGTGAGACCATTGCACTCTTTCGTAGGTTAAGAATCACCTTTCTTACAAATTAACGAAAAGGATGTATATGATATTGAGATAGTAATAATATGTTGAAACTTCTTCAATTCTAAATGAAATAAATATAATCGCTCCTAAAATGAGTGCGATAATCCAACTAAGTAAAGTTATTATCATAAATGGCCTAAGTTTACGTAATAAATCTAAGGGAATATCACGATTAAATAAGAATATTGTTGTTAAAGATATGCTAAGAATGACTGCAACTAAACCAAAAGACCAGTGAAGAATAGGAATAATTCTTGCAAAAGGATTACTTAATGCCCCTGAAATTGTTTTAGTAAAATTTGGAAACATCCAAAAAAGAAAAATACTGAAATGTATAATTGTTCCACTATAAACCATGTAATGATGTAGATTGATTTTTAATCTTCTTGCTCCTAGATACCAACCTACTATAAGCGCTATTATTAATATTAACTCTAAAATAATTACTACTAAGGGTATTATAGCTATTTCGTAATCCAAAAATGTTATAGTATTCATAATCGGACCTCAAGTACTTATTATTTTCGACACACTTCCTTTTGTAGTAAAGAGACATGAATCTATTGTTGTTTCTTTTCCTTCATGACTTGTTAGAATAGCTGAACTGATCATTCCCCAAGGACAGAATCTCACGTTAGCATTTCTATAAGCGTCAGAATTATGAATTTTAGAAAATGCACATCTATTTGCTGTGATAATTATTTGATCTCCTTTAATTTTATAATTTGCATATTCTACAAACTTTTTTTCTTTAATATAGTTTAAATATGCTTTAAATTTCGATTCAATCGTTTTTAAAGGTTTATTGTCATCATAAACGAAAGAAACGGGTAAATAAGCTGATAAAATATCGGCAATACGTCTGAAAACATAGTTCTTGATAGCAGCTTCCCCTAATATATCGATAAAGACGCTTTCGTATCCAAAGATAGCTGCTCGTAATTGCCAAATTTCTTCCATGGTAAAGATACTCCCTGATTCCATTTCACGAGCTTTTTCAATTTTTAGTTTAAATTCATCTAACCACCTTCTTAATTCATAAACTAATTGCTCTGAGTCACTAGATTTTTTTGAAAATATTTCAGGAAGAAATTCTTTGACATAATAAACCATTTTCGGGAGTACATAATCAGGAACTACATTTTCTCCAATCAATTCAGTTCCAACAGCTTCATAAGCATCCAAAATCCCTCCATAGATAAAAACAGCATCCAAAACTTCATTAGACATGTGAATCACAATTGAGTAATCTGAAAAACAGATTCATTGAATAAGATCAGATACTTTTAAGAATAATCAATTACTGTTATTATAAAATCTTCGGTAAAATTTTTTCTTTCAATATTTAATTTGTGATACGATTCATTTTTCAAAAGCAGTGAAAATTCAATAAAGTTTCTTCTGGTAATAGTTTGGAAGAAATTGTTAATATTGTTAATTAATGTTAGTAGGTATATTGATATCATTGGAGGAAATTCTTCTCCTTTAGAATGACTTAAAACCCCTTCTTTGTTTAATTTGGCTGTTTTAATACTTTTAACCTCTCCTATATCACCAGTTAACGCAGTTACCGATTCGAATCTACACATTTTTAATGCAGCATCTAAAACTACATCTACAGGTGTGTTTAGTGAGCCTGTTGCTAGACTAATGTTTTTTCCACTAAAAACAGATGCTAAACAATATTGATCTGATTTAATAACGCAATAAGCATAATTTACTGGTAATCCTATTCGAGAAATTGTTGTTTGTAAAGTTGAATAGAGTAAAAAATAATCATTTACTTGATAATCTTTGAACAGGGGTTTAGGTCTCGCGAATTTAGTTATTAGTTTTTTCTCATTAGCATCAAGTAGAAGTGCCAAAGGGATATCTGTGCGTTTTGAAATTAATTCATTAACGTAATATGCATCTTCTTTTGTGCCAAAAAACTGGTTTAAAAGTTTATCTATCTGCTTTTTTAATAATAGCTTCTCTGGTGAATATAGATTGATAAAACCTTCTTCCTGTGGAAGTTCTGATTTTATAATCAGATCAAAAATTTTATTTAGAGAATTTCGAGACAATTTTTGGGGAGTATGGCTTTCAAAGACCCCCACTAGGGTTTTATGCGTATTTAAGAATTTTTTGAAAAGAAAATACTCATTTGCCATAGTGAATGAATCTAATGCGTCAGTTCGAGCGCTCTCACTAAAATTCTGAATTGCTGTTAGAAGTCCAGATGAAAGAATTGTTTCGTCACTATTCATTGATTTTGGATCTATAGAATAGTGAAAAAAAAGAATCCCATCAGCAATTACAAAAATTTCTTTTAACATCTTAAGTACCCTGTTAAACGCAGAAATAAATGTTACTCAGTTATTGTTATCAATGTAAACGCTATTAGAAGGCATTTATTGTTCTTATTAAAACATACTTCTAAAAGAATCTGAAACTTTTCATTGTTTTAATAAGTTATTAAAAATACTGATTTCTTAATTGTAGTGCAGAAAAAGATATTTCATCCAATTACTAATAATAAAGCTTGTTATATTATTAAAGCTATTGATTCAAAACTTTCTAGAATTAAATATTCTTTATATAAAGTCAGCTTGTTATCATTTGTATATCTGCAAAAGTTGTAGCCAAATTAAGGCAAAATTTACTTGATTTCATCTTCTCTTATAATCCCCATTATAATGCATCAAAAAGGAAAATTGTTTAAGACTAAATAAGTTTAGAATAATAATAAGTGTGTCGACTAGAAAAGTATTAAAAATGAATTTTTAAGAATATACGCTT
>JBHLKP010000025.1:0-6911 GCA_048886525.1 Candidatus Hodarchaeota archaeon
ACAGTTTTTGTAATCAGCTCGGTCAAACAAGCTCAAAAATGGTTCCTTTATTTTAATAATATTATTTAAACAAATAATTCAATAATTTAACTTGCCAATAAAATGACCTTCTTAAGGTATCACTGTTAAAAATATTTTTAGGCTACAATTATATTTTAGTGTGTGTCTGAGAATGAGTACGGATGATTCTTCCTTATCGAAGCCAGTTCAATCAAAAGGATTTCATAGATGGTTCATTAGTCAAATATTGGCGAATCCTTTTTTAATAATTATTGTGATCGTTTGTACGATTCTTGCAATTATAGCAAGAACTACAATACCATTGATTATTGGTATAGCTCTTGATATGGCAATAATCGATCTGAATGATCTCTTAACTGATGATCAGCAATTAGATTTATTAATTAATTTCCTCAACCTTATCTTCTTTCTTGGTATTTCACAAGTTATTCTCAATGTAATTGGAGTATTCTTTCAACAAAAATTATCTTGGGGCACTCAGCGAAGAATCAGAGAAGAGTTTTTTGCTAACATCCAAGATAAACCAATCAAATTTCATGATGCCACACCCACTGGAGAATTAATGGCTCTAGCTACCAATGATCTTGGTCAACTTGGAGGTTTTATGTTTGGTTTTTCTATGATCACTGATGTCATTATTTCATTATTTATTACAGCTACACTTGTTGTTACCGCTCTAAATTCCTTAGAACTTGTGATAATTTCTATACCTTTCTTAATTGCGTATATTTGGGCTGCCATAAGCTTTAATAAAAAAATGGGGCCGATTCAAAGAACGTTTATGCGCAAATGGTCTGGAATAGCTGAAGCTATCCAAGATAATATAATGGGAGCTGAAGTGGTACGTGCATTTGGAGAGGAAGAGTATGAAAAAAATAAATTTATGAAATATGTAATTGATTTTAGAGATACTTGGGAAAAGCAACAAATTCTACAAGCGCGTTATTTTCCGACATTAGTTTTATTTTCAGCGATGGGATTCTCATTCTTTGTCGGAGTTTTCTTAATTCTGTTTAGTAACTTCACTATTGGGGGATTAATTGCTTATAATGGCATGCTTGCCACTCTTCTAGTCCCTACATACATAATTAGTTTTGCTATAAGTATCTTCAATGGAGGTTTAGCTGGAGCTCAAAGGATTCATACAGCGATGTTTAGTCAAGCAGGTGAGAATGGGCGCCAAGTAGGAGCGTTAGAATTTTCGCCTAAATCTACTGGAGATATTAAATTTGAGAATGTAACTTTTAAATATCCACAAACTAAAAAACCTGTCCTAGAAAACATAAATCTTCATATTGCTCCATTTCAATCAGTAGCTATCGTTGGCCCAACTGGTTCAGGGAAATCATCTTTAGTTAAGCTTCTTCTTCGCTTATATAATTATGAAGGAACGATAAAAATTGATAATATTGATATCAAAAGATATTCACTTGAGTCATTAAGAAAGGGAATTGGATTCATTGAACAAGATATCTACCTATTTCCACGTTCATTAAAAGAGAATATTGCCATAGGGAAACGTAAAGCAACTCAAGGAGAAATTGAACAAGCTGCTCGTTTAGCACAGATACATGACTTTATTGTTGAACAACCAAAAAAATATGAAACAAATGCTGGAGAAGGAGGTAGTCAGCTTTCAGGTGGTCAGAAACAACGGGTCGCTATAGCACGGACTTTTATTACAAATCCGAGAATTTTAGTTTTAGATGATAGTACAAGCAGTGTTGATTCAAGAACAGAGGAGGAAATCATCAACGCAATCCAGAAAGTGACTCAACATCGTACTACGTTCATCATTACTCATAGGTTAAGTCTTATTCGGAATGCAGATGTCGTTGTTGTGCTTAAAGATGGTAAGATTGTAGCCCGAGGTCATCATTCCAAGATTATTCAAACATCACCAGATTATCGAAGGATTTTTGGAAAACATGCGGAATTACCACCTTTAATTGCAGAAAAAGAGAGAATCATACAACCTGTGAAAACTGTTGGAGGTTCCTAAAAATGGGTTGGATATTCGAAGGATTGGATAAAAGTAAAAAGAAGCGAAGTTATTCCGATTTCGAGTTATTCAAGAGATCTCTTGTTCGTTTGACTCCTTTCAAAAAACCAGTAATTATTTCAATAGTAGCGATGTTTAGTGGAACATTAATTAGTCTGGCAGCTCCATTGGTTTTCGCTCAGATCATAGACGGATTAGAAAACCCAACTAGAACAGATTACATAAAATTTCTGTTATTAATTGGCGCTTTTAGCTACTTCATTCTAAACACTCTTAATTGGGTTGTAGATTACACAATCAATATTCAGTTCGCTAAATTAATTCCAGATTTTATGGTTACTTTACGTGGAGATATTTTTGATGGATTAGCTCGTCAAGACATGAAATTTTTTGATAAACATCGTAGTGGCCAGTTAAATGCTCGTGTTTCCCGAGATGCAGGAGATTATGGGGGTGTTGTTGGATTTATGACAACTATTGTAGGTCAAATATTAACTTTACTCTCTATTTTCATTATACTTGCGTTTATAGATCTTTCATTGGCTTTAATTTCTGCATGTGTTGTACCGATTCTCGCCATTGTATCTATTTTGTTTAGAAAGGTAGCAAGATCATTAAGTATGAGCTTTAGAAAAGTTCATGGAGAAATAAATGCTGCAATGGCTGAATCTGTTAATGGTATTCGTGTCTCTAAATCCTTTGGGATAGAAAGCGAAAGTTTAGAAGATTTCAAAAAGACAAACCAAAGGCATTATTCGGCTGGTTTTAAACAAGGATTCGCTATGAATAGTTTTTTTCCAGTAGTTGAGTTAATATCGATTACTGCAACATTAACTATAATTATACTTGGAGGACAGGCAGCTATTTTAGGTGGAATTACAGCCGGGACTGTTTATCTATTTCTTTCATACCTTGGTCGATTCTTTTTTCCAGTAACACAATTAGTTAGTTTTTATGCTCAAATACAACAAGGATTTGCAGCTTATGAAAGAATATTAGAAGTTATTGATTCTGAACCAGAGGTTAAAGATGAAGGTACAATAGAAATTGATAGAATAGAGGGGCAGATCGAATTTAAAAATGTAGACTTCGCATATAACCCCGAACAACCAGTCCTAACAAATTTTTCATTGGTAATTAATCCTGGAGAAAAACTGGCTATTGTAGGTCATACAGGAGCAGGCAAAACAAGTATAATCTCCCTTTTATCACGGTTCTATGAGTTCCAAGCTGGGGAAGTATTAATTGACGGATATAATATCAGAGATATTAAATTGAAATCGTATCGGAAACATGTCGGAGTTGTACTACAGAAACCGTTTCTATTTCATGGAACCGTCGAAGAAAATATCCGTTATGGACGTCAGGAAGCCTCTGAAGAAGCTATCATGAAAGCACTAAAAATAGTTAAAGCTGATGAAATAATTGCTTATTTAAAAGATGGATTGAAGTCATCAGTTGGAGAGGGTGGTTCTCTGCTTTCAACTGGAACAAGACAATTGATTAGTTTTGCCAGAGCTCTTCTTGCTGACCCTAAGATTCTGATCCTAGATGAAGCAACGTCTTCTGTCGACGCATATACAGAGAGTATTATCCAAGAATCTTTAGAAGAATTAATGAAAAATAGAACGTCTATAATTATCGCACACCGTTTAAGCACAGTGAAAGATGCGGATCGGATTATTGTGATCGATAAAGGAGAAATCATTGAGCAAGGGAACCATGATGAGCTTTTAAAAGAAGGTGGTGAGTATTCTATTCTTTACAACACATATTTCAAGCATCAAGAAGTCACATGGTCTCCTAGCGACACAGCTCATGAATCTACGGCTGAAATTGCAACTAACCCTTAAATTAAAAATAAAACTTCAAACAATTTCCTTCCTAGGGGTCTTAATTAGTTATTTTAATTTCTAATTAATTGTGCTCTCTATTACCATAACTATTCATATATTATCAAAAAAACCTATCAAAGGGTATTAAAATACGAAATGAGGAAAAAATTTATGGAAAACTTCATTGAAGATGACTTATTGAATTGTCTAAACATTCCAGGTCAATCAGGATTTGAAGGACCTATTAGAAATTATATTGAAAAAAAATTGAATGTTTTTGGCCAAATATCACGCGATCGTTTGGGTTCTGTGATTTGTGAGATTAAAGGAGATAGCTCACAGGGTATTAAAATCTTTATTTCAGCTCATATGGACACATGCGGTTTTTTAGTTCATAGTATTGAAAGTAATGGGAAAATTAAATGCATTAATTTCGGATATAGGAATGTAGAAGCTTGTCATCTTCAACCAGTTGCTATTTCAACTAAAGATGGATATATCTCGGGGTTACTGAATGCAGTTAAAGAAGGAGATAAATTATCTTTTACAATAGATATTGGTATTCGTTCAATGGTTCAAACTACAGATATGGGAATCCTTGCTGGGGATCCCATTCATTTTATAAACGCTCCTGTATTACTCGGGGTTCCATCAAACCGAATTATTTGTTCTCCCCGTCTCGACAATCGGTTTGGAATATTTGAGCTTTTACTTCTTGCTGAAACTTTTCAAAAAGCCCCTCCCATGAATGATATATATTTAGTTGCTACAGTTGAAGAAGAAGTTGGTGCTAGGGGAGCTAAAACAGCAGCTTCCATGGTTAAACCCGATTTAGCTTTGATCCTTGATGCTACATATGATGAACATCCGGTTTCAATGGGAAAAGGACCTGTTATCACACTATCAGATCGATCAGTCTTACTATCCTCAGATATTAGAAATTATTTGTTAAAACTAGCAAAAAATGAGAATATTCCCATCCAAACAGAATGTTGGAATATCGGAGGTTCAGATGCTGGAACTGTGAGAGTGGTTGGTGATGGAATTCCCACTGTACCTTTATTAACAGCTACAAAAAATGCACATACTCCATCCGAGATAGGTTGCATTAAGGACTGTTACACTGTTGTAAAATTCTGTCAAGAAATAACTAAACATCCTGATCAACTCTTAGATGTTTTTCAAACCTAGAATTGTTTCTGTTACTTCTACTAATAGAAAACGAAATGGAGTATAAAATAAGAGGAAAAAAGTATCCATAGATTGATAAAATTAAAAAAATATAGACTCCCTAATAAGAGTATTGGTAAAAGATCATTTTTCATTTATCAAATAAGTTGTTTAGTTCTTTCACGGCATCACTAAACGAATATTGCATAAAAGTTTCCTTTCCTTGCTCTAAACGGTTGACTACAATTTTAGAAATTTCTGTTACCTCTTTGACTTCTTGAAAGATATTAAAATTATCTAAGGGGATGATAGGATTGTTTGACAAGTATTAACACCAATATAAAAAAGATAATTCAAATCTGTTAAAAAGATACCGACAAAAAATGGATAAAATTAAAGTTGTTTATGTAAGGTCTTTAATTTACTGGAGGATGTTTGCATAACATAATTCTGTTGTAATATTGAGAAATACTATTAAGCGTTTAATATATTAATTTATCTTACTTATAGATTAGTTATGAAAGGTTGATTTTTTTGCCTTATTTTACTATTGAGATAATTTGGACAATAGGAATAGAAATAATATTAATTATTGCAGAGGTATACCTAATTTATTACCATATAAGGAGGTATTTCAAATCAGACTATCCTAAAACCCTGTTAATATTGATTTTGGTGCTATTAACTTCTTTTATTACAGATGTTATCAATTTAAGTAGTATGTTTGTCTCATATGGAAACTTAGAATTTTATGAATATTATCGGAAACTGAGTTTATTGAGTACAGTGATCTCGGTTTATTTCTTACTATTATTGTTTGAATTATTTGAACATGAAACCCTATTCACAGAGCTACAAATGTTGAATACAGTTATTACAACAATTGTAGGAATAACCATTCTAATAGGGATCCCACAAGTAATATGGTTAGATCATGAGCAAATTTATGTTATTAATTTTGATTCTTTGACATATCTTCTCGTAATGCTGTTTCCAATTACTATTGGGGTCTTTGTTATTGCTAGTTTAAGAAATAGTTTGAAGGATGTCTGGATAAATCAAAAAAGACAGCTCATTGCTATGATTATAGGAATTTCGGTCTGTATCTTTGTTCCATTCATACTTAAAGTAATACACCTTTTTTATAGTTCTCAATTTTCTATTATTAGTGAATCACTTGAGAAAATCCCTATAATAATAGGATTTATATTATTTACTTACTCCTTTGGCGATCCTAGCCAATTTAGTCTGTATTATCGTCGAAAAGCAGATAAAATATTAGTAACTAATCTCAATGGTATTCCATTATTTCATTATGATTTTAAAGAGAATGTGCACTATATTAATGAAACTTTATTTTCAGGAGCTGTTGTTGCTATTACAATGTTAATGTCTGAGTCGATTAAATCTCCTTCACCAATAGCAGAAGTATTAATGAAGAACAAGTATCGGTTATTGCTAGAAACAAAACAATCCTTCATTGCTCTTATTCTAACTCCACAAGGTAACTCCTACTTGAGAAACTCATTGGAGTGTTTTGCTACAGCATTTGATCAAAAATTTACGTCTATTATAACATCAGGAGAAGTTCTGGATCTTAATTTATTTATCAGAAGTGGATTAAGCATTCTTTTTGATAATTTTGGAATTTCTAAAAGAAATATTAAAGAAATAATCAGTCGTCTAACATTTGAAGAATCTTTAACCTAGTGTTATACTTCTTTTAACTTTTAAAATAGTATCGAGCAAACCAGCCTAAAAATATTCCACCTCCAATAATTGCGATTAGATTAATTAAAACTGCAAAAACGTCGTATTGGTAAACACCCTGTTGGAGGTTGAAAGTGATATCGATCAAGCCTAAAAAAACTAATGCGCCTCCA
>JBHLKP010000025.1:7011-30327 GCA_048886525.1 Candidatus Hodarchaeota archaeon
AAACGTCGTATTGGTAAACACCCTGTTGGAGGTTGAAAGTGATATCGATCAAGCCTAAAAAAACTAATGCGCCTCCAGCGCTCGCAGCAAAAAATGAACCATAGGGTTTGTCTGTTAGAATACCAGATGCAGAAATTAATAATAAAATAACAATCCAGAAATCTGCAATGGGAAATGAAGATTCAAAAGCCAAATAAATTTCGTATAAAGGATCTCCTTGGCTAAATGATTTCAAAATCCCCAGAAACCACCCAATCCAAAAGATGATTAATAAGATTGCTCCAAAAATTTCAAGATATGCAATATATCTATCATTTTTCGTGTATTCCATTTTCATCTGATTTTTCTCCTTTTTACAATCCGTAAAACATTGCTACAATTCGGCTAGATATGTTTTCTGGAAGAAGACGTTTGATAAGTGTTACTCCTTGAGTCTGAAGTCTTGATCCAACCTTATAATGAATTTTCGGCCTCTTTGCTCTTATTATTTTCTCTATTTTCTTTGATACTGTGATGGGAGGGGGACTAACAATTAAGTTCTGAATAATTGAATTCCATGCAATATTAGCTCTTTCATAATATGGTGAATCAGGTAAAACGGGTATAGAATCTTTAAGGTCAGCAATATCTATCGATGAAACTGATTTTGTATGATTGTGAGAGATCACAGTATTCGCATCAAATGCTGTATTGATGTCTCCTGGAACTAGAGAAGAGACAAAAATATTAAAGGGCTTTAATTCGACCCTTAACCCTTCTGTTAGTATAAGGATCGCTGCTTTTGATGCAGAATAATGAGCTTGAAAAGGAATGCAAGATATCCCTCCAAGAGATGCAGTGTTGATAATTCTACCATTCATATTCTGTCTCATATTTGGTATAATTTCTTGTAAAACACGAATAAATCCAAAGAAATTAACGTCAAATTGATATTTTGCCATTTCTAAAGTAAGCTCTTCAATCGAGCCGAAATAGCCGAACCCTGCATTATTGATCAGAATGTCTATTCTAATTTGTTCATCAACTACCTTTTTAACTGATTTAATATCTGTAATGTCCATTGTTATAAAATCAATCTGTTTTAAATGGTTAATAAGGTCACTTCTTATATTATCTGGAATAATCACCTTACTAGGTTTTACTCTAGTCTTATTCTTATCGACAAACTTATATCTGGTATGATCTCTTATATAAATTTCTTTTAGGACAGTCAAATCCAATTGATCAGCTTTTCGAGTTGTTCCCGTCACATTAAACCCTTTTGATGTTAAGTAGATAGCATGTGATAATCCTAGACCTGAAGAAGCTCCAGTAATAAATACGTTGTTCGTCATTGATCCTTCTCCGAGTTTTTTCGTTTAAATTTTGCTATATCATAAATTTTCCAAGGACGTGAGAACGGCACATCTGGTAATTCTTCTTCATGCATCATTTCTCGTTCAAAATAGTAATTATAACTTGTTTCCCCTACTAGCTGCATTCCTCCTGCTACTGGTATTACCGCTCCTGTAACCCATTCTCCTAAATCTGATGCAAGAAATGTTATTACTTTTGCCACATCCTCTGGTTGGCCAAATCTTCCTCTCGGAATTTGTCGCAATAATGCTTGAGCAAGGTCAGGTAAATCTAAAACTTCTTTAGCCAATGGAGTTTCAATCATGCCTGGTCGTATAGCATTTACATTAATTCCATAAGGAGCAAGCTCTAAAGCAATCGCCTTAGTGAGACCCGTAATAGCAGCTTTACTTGTTGCATATGGGGCTAAACCTACAACAGGAATTTGATCATTAATACTGCTGATGTTTACAATTCGACCTTTAATTCCTTTTTCAACCATTACTTTAGCTACTTCCAAACACATCAGGTGAGTTCCTTTTACATTAATATCCATATGCCAATCAAATTCCTCTTCGATAACCTCAAGATAACTAGATAAACCTGAAACACCTGCACAGTTTACAAGAATATCTATTGTTCCATACTTAGAAATAGTGGCTTTTACTAGACTGGAAACTTGTTTTGAATCTGAAATATCAGTTTTATAATACATTACTTTTTTTCCTTTACTCAATAATTCTTTTTCAAATTCATTACCTAGTTCGTCATCTAAGTCAGCAATAACTATTTTTATATTTAAATCAGCAAAATAATTAGTAACTCCCTTACCAATACCTGATGCTCCGCCAGTGACGATTGCAACTTTATTTGTGAGTCCAAGAAGATCCATAACAATTCACTTCATTGTTTTTTCAGTAGAAAATGTTTTATAATCACCATGAAAAGTAACTGGGATACTAGCAAGGATTTCGATCCATTTAACGGTACTATCCGAGCTTCGTAAGAGTTTAATCAAACTACCTTTTTTTAATTTTATTTTACGCATAGTTAAGGCTTTTGTAGCACCAATTTCTTGTCTTAAAATTCGAACCCATTGGCCATATTTCCCTGAAATAATAAAATCAGTGTCTCGTTCTCCTTCCCATATTTCTTCAATGATTCCATCATTCTCAAAATAACCAATTAGAATAGCTTCTGTTACCTGTTTTTTAGGTTCAGGTTCTAATACAAAGGTGAAAGATTTTCTTCCCTCACCCTTCGCTAACGCGAGGTACTCCTCACTTTCATTTGTTCGTTTCTGAATTTCGAGTAAGTGTTCTATACTTCCGAGAATAGGCATGAAATAACCTCCTAAAATATTAAAAGTTTTTTTTTTGCGATTTTACTGTTATTTTGGATCTGTAAAGTGTCTACTAAGTGTATTGTGAATATGACATTCACATTTTTATCCAACTTCTGCAAGACATAGTTCGATAAATCAATAACATTGAATATATAAGTCATTCAATTTAGCGTATTCGCCGGTAAAATTGATGGTACAGAGTTATGCAAAAATATCTGACACTAAAACAACAAATATAATCCTTAATGATAAATTTGGATTTGAATTTAATAATCAAGAATATTTAAGAGATAGTAAAATCATTTTTGGCTATAGGGCTTCTTTAATTACTGCTATGAACGGATCCGCTAAAGCTATACTTGTTTTGGAAGGTGTATCTGAAGAGGAAAGGGAGATTCTTGCGAATAACTGTAAAATTACTTCTATTCCTTTAATTGATATTAATTATACCGAAAAAAACTATAAAATGAGAGAACTGTTCCCCTCTGGCGTTGAAGTTCTTGCTTTAGTTAAATAAAAGTTAATATCAGAAAATTTTTCTTAATTTTTTCGGTTTAAGACTTTTATATTGGAGATTTAATCAATCACAATCGGAAAGGGATCTCTGTAAAGATAAGAAGTATTAGAAGTGATACACAAAACGTTAAGAATATATAAAATAACCGAAAGAAAACATGGATGTTTAACCATTGAATTAGATCAATTGTTCTGACGGCTTTATTTGCAAGATGACTAAGATGAATCAGACGTGAGTGTACTTCTTTATGAACACTTTTGTCTTCTATTTTATCTGTAACTCCTTCTGCAAGTTCAAAATTTACCCGAGCAAATCTAAGCTTGGCTCTATAGATCATTAATTGAGTAATTAATGATGTAAAAACAATGGTCAGAAGTAAAATTATGTTACACCCTGCTAAGATACGTATTTCTGTCTGAGAACCATTTAAAAAAAGTTGAAGAGAAATAAATGTTAAAATCGAAGATGAGGTAGCTATAGAAGAGAGTGGTGTTGCAGATGCGGTTAAATATTCAATTTTATTGTTATAATTAGACAGTAACTCAACTAGTTCTTGTTTTAAGTATTTTGGTTCATGTGAATGCTCTACCAATTTATTTATTTCCCTTTGTAACTTGTTTATTCACATATTTCTTTCCAAATGATTTCAAGGCATTTTGAAACATTTCTAATGGAGCTGAAGTTAAACCAGCACCAATTTGGCCTATCCCTGCCACTTTATGTGCAATACCAGTATTGATAAGAGGAGTTTCATTGAGTTCAACAACACGACGTATATCAACACCAGTCGGAGTTCCCTTAAAATTAAGAGATGGAATTGTAAATGTTCTACTAACTCCTGCAGTGATTTCATACATTCTTTCTGTTCTCGTGATCGCATCTGAAGCTGATCCACCTACAAAAGATACAATTGCAGGCGAGGCAGCCATTGCAAAACCTCCTATACCTACTACTTCTGAAATCGTGGAGTCTCCAAGGTCTAGACATGCGTCTTTTTCAGAGTAACCTGGAAAAAATAGTCCTTCAACATTGGGAGCCGGTGATTTGAACCATTCTCTTCCTAAGCTAGATACTTGTATCCCAATCTCTGTTCCATTACGTGCCATTGCAACCATTAAAGTACAATAGTCAATGTTACGAGCTGCATCAGCTATTAATTTTGAATGAGGCATAGAAAGATTGAGATTAAAGATATCTACATTTTCCTTTAAGAATTGAAAGACTTCTTTTGTAGTTTCAGCTTCAACTGTATCTAGTAAATGAGGAGTAATTTCACTAAGAAATAAATAAGTGCCAGAACGATTTCTATTATGGGCTTCATCCCCCATATGAAGAGATTCTGCTATTATGGTTTTTATATCTATACCTTTGGAGTGTAGAATTGCTTTTTTCAGTGCTGGTGCAAGAATCCCTTTCATCCAATTTAATTTTTTTAAAACATCAGGCCCCCAACCGCCAAACCGAAGTACTTTTCCTCGTCCTTCATTTAAGGTACAAAAAGCTTTGTGTCCTGAATTTTTATCTTCGAGAACAAAAACAGGTTGATGTGGAGCAGTTATTCCAGTCATAGGTCCTACAGCATCATGATCATGATTACAATCAAACTTGATCTCACCTGAAGCAGCAATTGCATAACCTTCTTCTAAATCCGCAGCTAGTCCTTCATAGACTAAAATTCCTGCAATTGCTCCTTTAGTTGGGCCTGACATTCTATTCCATTCAATGGGAGGTCCTGCGTGTAAAATTGTCTTTTCATCCATTTTTGGAATAATATTTTTCGCTTCAAGTTCTATATCTATCAATATTGGTTGAACTTTAGCCATTCTGTCTAAAGCTTGATTATTTGCTGCTTCAATTTTTTTCTTAATATTCATCATTACCAGATCCTTGAGTTATATTTATAATAACTTATCTAGTAATTCTATAAGTTCAAGATTACCATGTGCTGGGGGTTCCCATCTAATATGAACCACTGGGATACCTTGTACTTCACATGTTTCAAAAAAGGAAATTAATCCAATATTAATAACTTTGGGTCCATTTGATAACATTTTATCTAACTTTGAACTCATACAGTCACTCTCGATGTTAATTCATCCAATTCCCATCTAAATGCTATGAGTGTCGCTAATCTAGCTGCTTGAGCATTCGTAGGCATGACATAAATTCCTAAATCTTCAAGAATTTGGACAGATTCAGTATAATTTTGAGGATCTAGGTTTGTACCGCAAACATGGGCTACAATCGGAACTGAATAGTGTAAAGATTTCCATTTTTTGAAAGCATCTTTCATATCACCGACTGGATCTTTTTGAGAACCGTACCCTAGTACAAAATCTAGTAAAATCACTGCTGTCTCTTGGTCCTTAATTTCTTCAAGAAAACGTAAAGTTCGTTCTGTTTGATCGATCATGGGGTGAGGTTTTCCAACAGTAAATTCATCAGCTCCAAGATCAATTAAAGTATGTTCTTTGCTTTTCCTTGGATTATCAATGACTTTTGTTCCTTTGAGCATGATATTTGTCCAAAGAGTTTCATTTACAGGCAATATTTCGGATATAATCATAGTTGACTCAAATGTAAACGTACCTCCCGCATATAATCCTCTAATATACCTTTGAGAAGAATTTAAAGAAGATTTAGTAATGTTAAGTATTTTTTTAACAGTATTTTCTTCATTAAAGATGATAGGTTTGAATTTTAGCTTTTTAGTGTTAATATATTCAGTTGCGGAATATGCTGCTTCTTCTAATGTATTAACACTCAAAAATCTTTCAGCTTCATACAAGTAACCAGCTTTTTTACCTAAAAAATTAATTATTACTGGTTTGGAACAGTTTCTAACTTCATTCAGAATCTTTCTCAAAGTAAATTCTTCAGGAGGTTTTGAAACAATGATTATAAGCTTGACTGAATTATCTTGATTAAGAGCTCTTAAACCATCGATCATCGAAATACCTCCGATCGAATCTTTCACATCACGAGATCCTGTACCGATGACATGAATTACTCCTACTCCCGCATTGTGACAGAGAGTTATTATTTCTTGAGCTCCAGTACCAGAAGCAGCAACTACACCAATTGGGCCAGGCATTACAACATTTGAGAAACCCAAACCAATATTTTTAATCATTGCAGTTCCACAATCAGGTCCCATGACAATTAAACCCTTTTTATGAGCATTCTTTTTCAATATAATCTCATCATCAAGGGATACATTATCAGAAAATAAGAGAACATTCAGATCTTGCTCCAATGCAAGTCGCGCTTCTCTCGCTGCAAATTCACCTGGAACTGAAATAACTGCTAAATTCGCGTCTGGAATGCCTGTAATTCCTCCGCGGATTGACCTGTAAAAGTGAGAATCAATATGAGATATAGTTGACTCTCGAGATAAAAAATCAATAATTAGCTTAATTGCACTATTTGCATAAGAATTATTCTTAGCACGAATTGAAATTATTATATCATTAGAGCCAGCACTCTCTGCTTCAGCAGTTAGAAGGTCAACTTCTTCTAATAAAGGCTTGTTTTTCGGTGTTCCCATAAGAACCGAAGCTACCTCTATTCCCTTTAGCTTACTAGCGGCCGAAGCAGCTCTCATTAATTGAACTGAATCTCGGTATTCTTGATTAATAATGTGCGTTTTAATGATCAAATAGGGCAACCTCGTTATATTATCCTTAGGATTTCAATAAATGACTTAAAAGATTCTTTATTTACATTTATTATCTTATAAAACTTCTTAATTCATTCAAACACTTTTTCTTCTTCGAATTCTGCTCCTACTGCGTCATTTTCAACGTTTCGTGCTTTTAAATCAACAGGAGTGTTTAAAAGTTCTTTAAAGTATTCATGCTGAATTAAAAGGCTCATTATCTCGTTGGTTCCAGTCCAGATTGACATCAACCTAATGTCTCGTAGTAATCGTTCAATAGGATAGACATTAGTATATCCAATGCCTCCCATTATCTGCATCGCATGGTTAATGACTTCCCATGCTGCGTCTGTACAAAATTTTTTAGATTCTGATACCATTCTTCGGATAATGCCATTAGTAATCCCATTGTTGGTATCAATCTGTTTAGCAGTAGCATATAGAAGGCCTCTTGCAGCGTCTATCAGGGTTATACTCTCTGCTATTTTAAATGAAACTGCCTGAAATTTCTGAATGGGTTGTCCAAATGCTTTTCGACGGGTACTATATTTTGTCGCTACTTCAATTCCTGCTCTGGCACTTCCAATTGCTCCAGCAGCGGAAGTCATTCTCTCTGGAATCATCATTTGATTAAATATTTCTCCACCCTGATTTATCTCGCCTATAAGGTTTTCCTCTGGGATTTCAACATTATCAAACAATAATCGTCCTGTACCTCCACCCCTAGAACCCATCAATCCATAAACATGCTTTGTTTCAATCCCTTTTTTTCTCTCAACGACGAAAGTGCTTATAGAAAATCTAGGGTCTTTGGTTTCTAAATCTGTCTTGGCATAAACTAAAAATATATCAGCTCCCTCCGAACCTACCACAAAACGTTTTTGTCCATTTAGAATAAAGTTATCACCATTTTTTTCTGCTAAACAAGTTGCTCCGAAGAAATCTGATCCACCACGAGGTTCTGTCAATGCTTCAGCACAAAATTTTTCTCCTTTCAGAATTGGTTCAAGGAATTTTCGTTTTTGATCCTCATTACCGAATCTTTGAATTGCTTCGCCCACGATACTTGGTAAACTGTATAAACAACCGAGCGCAGGGCCTAATACTCCTATCTCTTCAATCACAGATACTTCAGCAACCCATCCTAACCCTTTACCACCATATTCAGGATCAAATCGAAGCCCCAAAAGGTTAGCATCAGCTAATTGTTTTATATACTCAATAGGATACTGAATTTCATTTTTGTCCATTCGTTTTAGATAACTGGGAGGAATTTTCTTAACAAATTCACGCGTTTTATACTTTAATTCCATTTCTTTTTCATTCAATAGAATATCAAACATATATAAATGTCTCCATTTTAGATAGATTTTATTTAGATCAAATTAGCACATTAGCAATTTGTTTTTATTTAATTTTTTATATATTATGTAACCATTCATACTTTGGATCATCTTTTGCAGCAAGGATTCTTTTTTCACCTGCAAGAATCCATAAATAATAAAGAGAAATCCCAGGAGCGGCAACTACAGGGTGATATCCCTGATCAATTACAACAATATCCCCATTATTTAATATAAAAGCCTTATCTAGAGATAAATCATCATTATACAATCGTTGCATTCCAAATCCATATGGAGGATCTAGTTGATAGAAATAAATCTCTTCTAAACACGATTCGTTGGGATAATCATCCTTATCATGTCTATGAGGAGGGAAAGAGCTCCAGTTTCCTGGATAATTTATAGTTTCTCCTATTATAAGTGATTTTGACGGATGTTTCGGAGTAATAATGTCATAGACTTTCCGCAACCAATTTGAATGCCCACGTTTATTCAATTTGATGTCTTGAGGATATAGAATAAAGTAATCGCTTGATGCATCATTAATATCTAAAGGACTTTTTACCACAGCAAGATTGGCTTCGGCAGATTCAGCTTCAATTTTAATTGAATTATTAGGAGGTAACCAAAATGCTGAAGCTCTCTCTTGGAATACAGATCTCCGTGGTCCAAGATTGAGGATTAGATCTCTAATATAAATTTTTACTTTTCCAGATAACAAAATAAAAACTGTCTCCTCAACATATGACTTCCAATTGTAATTATCTTTGACTGTAAGTAAACCAAATGTAATTTTTTTTAAAGGATGTGTTGTTGGAGAAACCAACTCTATATAATCTGGTTTAAATTCACTTTTAATCTTTCTTTCCAATTTAATCGTCTCATAATCAATTATTTAAAAACCCCAAGCTAAAAACCCCCCATCTACAGGAATTGTTATTCCAGTTACAAACGCAGATAAATCACTAGACGTCAAGAAAATAGCAGCACCGACTAATTCAGATGTATTGCCTATTCTTCCCATTGGAGTTCTAGAAATTATTCTTTTCCTTCGCTCTGGTATTGCCAAAGCCTGTTTATTCAGGGGAGTCTCAAATACACCTGGAGATATACAATTTACTCGAATATTGTATTTAGCCCATTCAACTGCCAAGCTTTTAGTTAGTAATAGCACTCCTCCTTTACTTGCACAATAGGGAGATGTTTCTAGTAATCCTCTATGAGCGCCTAGAGATGCTATATTGACAATAGATCCTCCATTTCCTTCTTTTATCATATTTTTCCCAAAAATTTGGCAAGTTAAGAACGTTCCTTTTAGATTTACGTCAATAACTTCTTGCCATTCATCTTCTGTTATAGATACTGTTTCTTTTTTGACAAATGCTCCTGCTGAATTAATTAAATTATTTACTCGGCCAAAATTATCTAAAACTTTTTTTAATACCGATTCTATTTCATTATATTTAGTTATATCAGCAGTGATCTCACCTAGATGTTTTAATCCTCTCTTATCCAATTCTTGAACTATATTGTTTACTTTAAATTTTGTTCTACTAACTGGAATTACAGTATGTCCATATTCTGCCAAACCAAGCGTTAATGATGCTCCTATTCCACTAGATCCTCCAAATATTACTGTTATGACTTCCTTATCATGCAAAATATAACCACCAAAGATTACTTTAATTATTTCTTGAATCAAAATTCTCTTATTTTAATAAGTATTTTCGGATCAAAAGAAAAATACGTGCATTTTAATATGACATTTGATGATAAGGAATCCTATAGTGTTGGTATTGACATTGGTACTTCTGGAATTAGGCTATTAGTCCTCAATACAAAAGGAATGATTACAGAAAAACAAATGGTAAATTATAAATCCCTAAATGATGAGAATTGGAGAATATGGGACGATGAAAAAAGGATTGATGTAATTAAATTAAGAATTAAAGTAGTAGACTTATTAAAAACACTATCTAATAGCCTTTCTAAGATCAAAATCAAATCATTAGGGATTTCAAGTATAGGTCCATCTATTTTGTTATTATCAAATAAAGCAGAACCAATAACAAATGCTTATACATATGCTTATGAAGGTGCTCAAGACTATGTAAAATATCTTAAAGAGGATTTTCAAGAAAGAACTGGAAGTCTATATAGTGGAGCATTACCCTATGTTCAACTCTTAAAAATAGCAGAAGAAGGATTAATTAAAGAGTGTTCCAAGATTACAACAATCAATGATTATATTAATTGGTATATGACTGGTTTATCCTTAGAAAAGATCTTCTCGACGATCCCAAATGCTTCTTACACAGGTTTATACTCATTGAAAGAAGAAAATTGGGATAAAGAACTCCTCTCACGATTAGGTTTGAAAATGCTAAATCTTCCCATTATTGTGCCATTAGGAACAAAATACTCTTTAAGAGAAGATTTAAAATCTATCCCAATGTTTCAGAAAACATTGATTGTTACTGGAACCATTGATGGTATAGATGCTTTTTGGGCAACTGAAAGTAGAAATGAGAAAACTCTTGTAGGTTCAGCAAGTACAACAGGAGCTTTACGTAAATGGAGAAATAAGAAGGTCAAACATTTTAAAAGTCGTCTTATTCAATGCGTACAAGTGTCCAAAGATACATGGGTTGAATTAATCCCATTTAACAATGTTGGTACCTCTTTTACTTGGCTTGCTACTAATTTCAGAGGAAAATATAAAAAATATCTTACTAAGACTAATCATTTAGATATTAGAAAATTGGAATTCGAGTCAAAAAAGAGAATTGAATACAATAAAAACCAATTGTCTGATTATCTGCTTAAGATTCCTCTATATTTTCCTTATATTGAAGGAGAACCAAGAGGACCAAATGCAAGGGGAAAAATAAAAGGTGGTTTTATCTTGAAAGAGAATATTAATTTTTCTTGCCTTGATCTTTATATTTCCTTAGTCATTGGAATTTCTAATATGTACCGACACAATTTTGAAATGATAGATTCATCATCCAAGTTTAGTGAAATACGATTAACTGGATTAATTGCACGAAAAAGTCCACTATTTTTGCAATTCTTAGCAACTTTAACGAATTTAAATGTTATCGTCATGAAAACAGAACAATCAGTTGCTTGGGCTACTGCAATGAGAGCTTTGAATTATGTAAATGAAATCGAAATCTTTCCTGAGGTACCAATTTATGATCCTATCTTACCAATGAAAGGAGAAATAAAAAAAATTCTGAATTCACTTTATTCAGAATATATGACTGTTTATATTTCTCCAGACAATTATGACATGATAATTTCAGAGGAAGAGCTAAATTATTGAGGTGAGGATAATTTACAAAAGTATACACACAGGTAAAACAGAGATTACACAGGAACAGAAATATTCATTTCTTGAAGAACTGATGAATAGTTTTAATGATTCATTAAGACGAGTTCTGCTCATCCCGCCTGATTTTACTAGATATCATTCTAACGCTGGGGAAATAACTCAAATCCTCTATCAGCAGTTAAAAAATGAAAGTGAAGTTAAAATTCTACCCGCTTTAGGAACACATACCCCTTTAACAAATCAAGAAATCGAAATAATGTTCGGAAAGATTCCTAAAAACAAGTTCATTACACATGATTGGCGTAATGATGTTATTGAAGTCGGAACCGTACCCTCGGAACTTATAAAAGATCTTTCTGAAGATAAGCTTAATTATTCCATTAAAGTTGAAATAAATAAGCATTTAAAGGATAATTACGATTTAATTATCTCAATAGGCCAGGTTGTTCCCCATGAAGTTTCAGGGATGGCGAATGGAAATAAGAATATTCTTGTTGGAGTTGGTGGGAGTGACATGATAAATAAAAGTCATTTTCTTGGCGCATGTTATGGGATGGAGCGATTGATAGGGAGAATTGATACTCCTGTCAGAAGCCTATTTAATTATGCAGAATCAGATTGTCTTGAAGATCTACCCTTAATTTACGTTTTAACGGTTCTAGGTAAGAAACAAAATGGTAAAATATCATTGCGTGGTATTTATGGAGGAAATAAACAGCAACCCTATAAAAAAGCAGCAATATTAAGTCAAAAGGTAAATTTAACAGTTTTTGATAATCCTTTTGATAAAATAATCGTTTATTTAGAACCAAATGAATATAAAAGTACTTGGTTGGGAAATAAGGCAATATATAGGACTAGAATGGTGATAAAGGACGGAGGTGACTTAATTATTGTAGCTCCTGGGCTGAGGAGGTTCGGAGAAGACAATATAATAGATAATTTAATTAGAAAATATGGATACCGTTCGAGTCGTGAAATCATCCATGCTGTAAGTGAGAATAAAGATTTACAAGAGAATCTATCAGCTGCGGCACACCTTATACATGGATCTTCTGAAGGTCGATTTAATATTACTTATTGTTCTGATAGCATCACAAAAGATGAAATTGAAGGTGTAAATTACCAATTCATGAATCCTAAAGATATTAGCCTGTATGATCCAAAAAAATTAATTGAAGGATATAATCATCTTCCTAATGGAGAAGATATCTTTTTTATTATTAATCCGGCGATAGGCCTGTGGACTGTGAGCACGAAATTTAATAATAGCATGTGAAGGAAATGAAAAAGGCAGATATTGGTCTTATCGGTTTAGCTATTATGGGTCAAAATTTAGTTTTAAATTTAGAGAGAAATGGTTTTACCGTAGCTGTCTATAATCGAACTAAAAATAAGACCAGAGATTTTATTAAGATAAAAGGTGAAGGAAAAAAGATTATAGGTTGTTTTGATTTAGAAGAATTTAGTGAAAGACTAACAAAACCTCGAAAAATACTATTGATGATTCAAGCAGGTAAAGCAGTAGATTCACTTATCAAAGAGTTAACAGAAATCTTGGAACCAAAAGATATAATTATAGATGGCGGTAATTCTCATTTTAAAGATACAATTAGAAGATCTAAGATGTTGAAAGCCAAAAGATTACAATATTTAGGAACAGGAATATCAGGAGGAGAAGAAGGGGCATTGAAGGGGCCCTCAATTATGCCTGGCGGTTCCAAAGAAGCTTGGAAAGAGGTCAAAGTTATTTTTCAAAAAATTGCAGCAAAAATTAATGGTAACCCATGTTGCGACTATATAGGCCCAAATGGTGCTGGTCATTATGTTAAAATGGTTCATAATGGAATAGAATACTCTGATATGCAATTAATAGCTGAATCTTATTTTATTCTCAAGAATTTTTTAAATTTAAATGCAAATGATCTCAAAAACATATTTACTTATTGGAATGATGGAGATCTAAATTCTTATTTGATCGAAATAACGAAAAACATTTTTGGTACAAGGGATCCAGAAACAGGAAAACCTATCGTTGATATTATTCTAGATTCTGCTGACCAGAAAGGAACTGGAAAATGGACAAGTCAAGAAGCGTTAGAGGTTGGAGCTTCAATTCCTAGCATTACGGAGGCTGTTTTTTTCAGAATCATTTCAGCTAGGAAAGAAGAACGAGTTAAAGCTTCCAATCTTCTTAGAGGTCCAAAAATAAAATTTTTAGGTAAAAAAGATCAATTAGTTGAAGCTACTCGAAATGCCCTCTATGCAGCGAAGCTTTGTTCTTACGCACAAGGTTTTTCATTACTTAAAGCTGCCTCAAAAGAGTATAATTGGAAATTAGATCTTGGAAACATTGCTTTAATGTGGCGTGGAGGGTGTATAATCCGCGCGCAATTTCTGGAAAGGATTAAAACGGCATATGACAGAAATAAAGATCTGGAAAATCTCTTAATAGATCCATACTTCAGTAAAACTATTGAAAAAAATCAAGAGGATTGGAGATATATTGTTGGATTAGCGGTGAAAAATGGAATACCAATTCCTGGATTTTCTTCTGCATTAGCTTATTATGATAGCTATAGGATTTCTTCACTACCCACTAATCTTATCCAAGCTCAACGTGACTATTTTGGTGCACATGGATTTGAAAGAGTTGATAAAGAACGTGGAATGCGATTTCATTGTAAAAGTTGGCTAAAGAATGTGGATTGAATTCTTTTACTAAGAATATATATATTATAAATTCCGTTTTAAATTCAGAGTATTAAATAATGATAATTCTTCTATTTCAAGCATTTAATTTAGATTTTGATTTTGAACCGATTTCACTTTATCCACTAATAATTGAAAATTTTTTTAATAAATTGTATTTCCAATGATATTTTAATTTGTATATGAGAAATGATATTTAAATTGATTATCTTCGAAAAGAGATAGTAAATCATGATTAAAATACAAAATTCTAAACAAAACAGAAAATTAACGAGTATAGTCGTAGTTACAGTTATTTTAATATCGCTTTTATTCAATTCTGGGCCAATAACCTTATTAGAATCAACAGCAAGTAAAAATGTTATCCTTTTCAATATGTTAAGTGAGGAAAGTCTGATCACTAGGGTTAATCTAATGCCAAATATTCCTTCCCCCTTTCAGATGCGGGATTGGAAACAGGTAGCTCGAGATTATGACGCGTTTATATTTAATTTCAGCAAAACGGGAGAATATTTACCTTTGATTCATTTAGATTCAAGCTATGTAAATTTTCATCGTGATACTTTTAATTTACCATCTTATGTTGGTACGTCTATTGCTGACGAAGCAATAAACTGTATGGCTGCTGTATTGAGTGCTACGCTTGTAGGAATAGATAAAAGCAACCAAAGTGGTTATAATTGGGTTGAAATGTGTGAGAACTGGTACAACATAGATTCAGGGGAATATATCTATTTGAATAATCGTTATGCAAGATCAGATACTAGTTTTTGGTATGTTCTATTCCCAAATTTGATATTCTATCAATTAGCGTATTATTATCCCGAGACTGCGGATTTTCAAAATGAAATGCGAGGAGTAGCAGATAGATGGTATGAAGCATGTATTGGAATGGGTGGGGATAATGATCCATGGACTATTCCTAATTTCGACTATACTGCGTTTGATTTCAGTACAATGAAACCTGTTTACAATGGTAAATGGAAAGAACCAGATTCTGCGGCAGCTATTGCCTGGTTAGAATATATGGCTTATTTAAAATGGCGAAATTCGAAATACCTTATTGCGACAGATTGGTGTTTAGAATACTTAGAAGGACTAAATTTTAACCCGCTTTATGAAATTCTGTTACCTTATGGGGCATATATTGCTGCTCGAGTTAACGCTGAATATGGACGAGATTATAATATTAATAAAATTATCAATTGGTGTTTTGGACCTGCTGATGCTCGTTTTGGATGGGGAATTATTACTGAAAACTGGAATGGTTTCGATTGTCATGGATTACATGGGAGTATAACAGATGGTGGGGGTTATGCTTTTGCTATGGGTACCTATGATAATGTAGGATGTTTGGTACCGATAGTTCGATATAATGATTCATATGCTCATGCAATAGGAAAATATACATTAAACGCAGCCAATGCAGCCCGATTATTTTTTGGGAATAGTCTAAATGCAGATCATCAAGATAGTGAAGATTGGATTGCAGCCTATGATCCAAATTACTGTATTGGTTATGAGGGTTTGCGCAAAATATGGAATGGGATATCTCCTCTAGCTACAGGTGACGTGAATAGAGATAGATACATAAATCAGAATGGAGCAACGAATCTTGGTCTTTATGGAAGTTCCCATGTAGGGATTCTAGGCGGAATCATTAGTCCTACAAATAATGAGAAAATTCTAAAATTAGATTGTCTTGTAACAGACTATTATCATGATGAAGCTTATCCTACCTACCTTTACTACAATCCTTATAACGATGTAAAAAACATAGAAATTGATGTTGGTCCTGACCCAAAGAGTCTCTATGATACAACAACTGACAGTTTTATTTTAACAGGTGTTTCGGGTTTAACTTCTTTTCAACTTCCATCTGATTCCGCTGCAGTGATAGTTCTTGTTCCTTCTGATGGATTCATAAGTTATAATAATAATAAAACACTGGTAAATAATGTAATTGTAGATTTTGACAATAATAACAAAAGTGTTGTAATTGACTCGTTTACGACTGTTCCTGAGGTATCAGATAGTTCTACTACAAAATCTGTTGCTACAACTTCAGGTTTCGATTTTTTTATGCAATTCATTTCATTAGCAATGATTGTTTTTGTAATTGTAGGATCTCGAAAAAAGAAAAAGTAATTATGATTGTTTAGATGTAACAGTTTAGATAATCCAAGCTTAATTAACAATTGTCTAGGATGGATTCTCAATATTTTAATACAATTTTGTCAGAAAAAGATTAAGAGTAATCTTTTAGAATTTTCAAGGCACACTTATATCCAGTAGAGATGGCACCACTAAATCCTCCTCCTCCAGCCCAAGCAGAGGCAAAAAATAAGTTTTTAATTGGTACATTTCTGATTTCAGCTTTTAGTTGTGGGTTAATTTGGGAAATTGTCTGGGCGAATCCATAAACAACACCTGAGGGATTTTGGGTATATGAAGCCATAGTTCTTGGAGTTCCTAACTCTGCATAATCAATGATATCTATTATCCCAGGAATAACTTCATTAAGTCTTTCTAGATAAGTCTCAATGACTTCTTCTTTCTTTTTTCTGTATTCATCCTTGTCTAAATGACTCCAATTATCCAGATAATCAATTCCACAGATCACACCAATATATCCTTCTTTGGATAGTTGAGAATCTATAGTACTATAATCAGTAAAAGTAAATCCTTTCTTTGTATGATCACCCGATTTTTCTATAGAATGAAAATCTTTCAGAGACTTAACATCTTCTGATAAAATAAATATGGAATATTGTTTACTACCAACGGTTGAGGGCCGTTTTGAGAAACTAAGATATATTGAAAATAATGAAGAAGGTAATTCTAATGAATTAATCATTTTTTGATATTCTGTATTTTTCAAAGTGTCACCTAGGTAGATGTTTACGACATTAGGAATAGCTGCATTTGCAACAATGATTTGTGCATAAGCAGTTTGCATATCTTTTTGAATATCTCCTTTACGCTTACGAGTAAATTTAACCCCAGTAGCAGTATCATTTTCAGTGATAATTTCTGTTACAAGATGTTCTAAAACCACTTCTCCCCCATTATCTAAGATAACTTTGGCTAGATAATCAGAGAGAGTTTGAGAACCACCTTTAATAAAGTATCCTCCACCAGTGAAATAACTGTACTGCGCACTCATAAAATAAATTGCCGATAGAGAGTAAGGATCGTCGTGGTAATATCCAAGATTTGCTGTGAGAGCAAATTTCAAAATTTCATTCGAAGTTAGATCATCCAAATAATCTCCTACAGACATCATTGCGAACTTCATTATTTTCTCCATATTTCCTTCGCTGAGAACTGAAAGGTCTTTGAAAAAAGTGTCTATCGTGTCTTTCTCTTCAGGAAAAGCTTTCAAGAATGTTTCAACCGCTTTTGGAATGTCATGAGGAACTACTATATCGAAATCACCTTTGATAAAACGATAAAACTCAGGAACTTGAACAAATTCAACATTGTCAAATACATTCAGTTCTTGGAAGATTTTAATCTTTGAATCATTTTCATTTTTTAAACCGTCCATCTCATGTAATCCAACTTCGAAAGTTTTCCCCTTCCTATTAAAAGTAGTCGCACACCCACCAACCTTGTTATGCTGTTCAATTAAAAGTACTTTCTTTCCTTTTTTAGCAAGTTTAGCTCCTGCAGTTAACCCCCCTAATCCAGCACCAATTACAATGACATCGTACTTATTCATCAATTCCACCTAGTAAACTTCATATATCGACAATTTCCACAAAAGAAAATTGAACTTTTTATATTATTCGTAGTTGCAGTTTTATTGTTGGATTTTAAAACGAGGTTGAACAATTGGATTATCAAGTTGTTGGAAAATCTATATCTCGGGCTGATGCGAGAGAAAAAGTAACTGGAACAGCACTTTATATTAATGATCTAATTTTTCCTCGAACTCTTTTTCTTAAAGTACTCCGTGCGGGTGTTCCCCATGCGATCATCAAATCTATTGATACTAGTAGAGCTGAATCAATGGAGGGTGTTTTTAAGGTTATTACTAGTAAAACTGATGGTTTTAATCGTGAATTACTATACGGTACTTGTATTTTTGATCAACCTCCAATTGCTGTGGATAAAGTACGGCATGGAGGTGAACCTGTTGCAGCTGTTGTTGCTGAAAGTGAAAAAATAGCATTAGAAGCGCTAAAAGAAATATCTGTTGAGTATAAAGCATTACCTTTCGTTTTAGATGCAATGGAAGCTATTTCGTCAGAAGCTCCACTTATCCATGAACGGAATGGGCACTATAAACATATCCCTACCTTTGTTCCCATCCCTAAATCGAATGTTTTCTATAAATATCATCTTAAGAAAGGAAATTGGGAGGATGTGTTCCAAGAAGCAGACATTATTGTTGAAGATGAATATGAATACCCATTATTGAATCATGCAGCTCTAGAACCTCATGGCGCTGTTGCATATTGGGATCAATCAGGAGATCTTCATATCTGGAGTAGTTCCCAAGCACCGTTCATACTAAGAGAAGTTCTTGCAGATATGTTTAATTTACCTATGAATAAAATTCATATCAATATTCCATCTTATATTGGAGGAGGATTCGGAGGAAAATCAGATTATACTATTGAACCCTTACTGGCTACAGTAGCGCAATTTCTTCCTGGTTATCATATTAAGTTTGTATTAAGTAGAGAGGAAGTTTTCACTGGTACTGTTTTAGGTCGTGGGATGAAAGGGCGGATGAAGATAGGAATTAAAAAGGATGGCACATTTACAGGTATAGATGTTACACAATATTATTCAGACGGAGCATACGGAGATACAAGCTGTAATGTTGTCCTTGCAGGAGGACATAATTGTGTGGGTCCATACTATTTTAAAAATTGTAATATTAAATCTTTCGGGGTTTATACAAACACTCCTCCTGTAGGTGCATACCGAGGTTATGGCCATCCTGAAGGACAATTCATGGTTGAACGTTTAATAGAAAAAATAGCTCTTCAGATAGGAGTTGACTCACGAGAGATTCGTATAAAAAATTTTCTCAGGCCAGGAGATACTAATTCTCTTGGTCAAACCATTACTAAACATAATGGGAGTATACATGAATGTTTTCAAAAAATGATGTCAGTATTAGATTCTAATATTTTAGATAAAGAGGATGAAAAATATCTTTATGGTCGAGGTGTTGCTGCGCTAGTAAAATCACCAGTTCAGGCTGCAAATGCGTCTTCAAACGTATTTTTAAAAATAAATGAGGATTTAACTGTTAACATAAGTATTGGTGGGATTGAAATGGGTCAGGGTTGTTTAACAGTATTAGCCCAGATAGCTGCAGAAACTTTAATGTTTCCTATAAAGAGAATTCGCATTAATTATGAAGTTAATTCCCAATTATCTCCATATGAATGGCAAACAGTGGCAAGTATGACCACAATGAGAGTTGGAAATGCCATTGTATCTGCCTGTGAGGGCGCAATTTACAAATTCAAGGAAAATGCGAATAAAGTATTTGGATGTGCCATTGAGGATCTTAAATATGATGGTAAATCGATCATAAAAGGGAATCAAAAAATCAATCTCTCCAAATTAGTCTTAGGTTATCAGCACGAGGACGGCCATGCAGTTGGAGATCCAATTCTATCCACAGGATCGGCCGTTGTAAGAAATGTGACATTTCCAGACATTGAAACTGGGCAATATCAACCATATGAATGGACTTTTGGATCTCAAGGTTGTGACATACAAATCGAAAAAGAAACTGGGAAAATAAAAATCTTACATTTTGTAACTGCTTTAGACGTTGGCAAAGTAATCAATCCTGAAACCGCTAAAGGACAGATCTACGGTGGTGTAACTCAAGGAATCGGAGCAGCCTTGAAAGAGAAAATACTATTCAATGAGGAAGGAATTATGAAAACGACTAATCTGCGACGTTATCAAATTCCAACGCTAGCAGATATACCTGAAAAATTTTCGTGTATTTTCATTGAAAATCCTCAACCTAATGGACCTTATGGTGCAAGACCTATGGCGGAACATCCAGTGATAGGCCCACCTCCAGCAATTCTAAATGCTTTTCAAAATGCAACAGGAGTATCACTAACCAAATTACCAGCGACACCAGATAAAATTCTAGACGCATTGAAACAAAAGAGGCAAATCTAATGAAAATCTCACTCACGATTAATACTCGAAAATACACATTTGATGTTGATCCGAATGAATCGTTACTTCAAATCCTCAGAGAACGCTTGCAATTAACTGGTACAAAAAATGGCTGTAGTAGTGGTCATTGTGGAGCATGCACGATATTAATGGATGGCAAAGCAGTTAAAGCATGTCTACAAAGAGCTAAGAAGATAAATGGAGCCGATATTACCACTATTGAGGGTATTTCACCTAGAACATTAGGAGGAAAATTACATGTCATACAACAGGCATTCATAGATACTACCGCAGTCCAATGTGGATTTTGTACTCCAGGATATATAATGGAATTATATGCTCTATATAATAAAAAATTAGACGCCACAGAGGTCGAAATTAAGGCAGCATTAGACAATAGACATTTATGCCGTTGTACTGGATATAAACCAATCTTGGATGCGGCATTACTAGCTCAAAAACGTTTAAAGCTAGAATTATTGTAAATTAATAAAATAAAATTCTCCATAGTAAAAAATAGTTAAGAAATCATTCAATATCAACGAATCTGTATTTAAATTCAGTCCCATTAATTTCTAATATTGCAATAGTATTACGAGAAGCAAAGATCTTATCTGTTGGAGATCCTGGGTTTATCATCTGAACCCCATTTAATATTACAGCCTCAGGTTTATGTGTATGACCTGAAATAATTATGTTTGGTTGAGGATTTTCATTGCTGAAGCTATCTAGGACGCGTTCAAAGTAACCTGTCCGACTCCCATCTCCATGAGTAATTCCAACTACCAAATCTTCCACTTTAATTATCTCTTTACTTGAAAAACGTGTTTTAACATTCTGGTGACACATATTTCCATGAACTGCACTCAACGGAGCTATATCTTCAATAACTGGAATAAGTGATAAATCCTCAAAATCTCCAGCATGGATAATTAAATTGACATTAGAGTCTTTGAATGTTTTAATCACCTTTATGGGAAGCTCTTTACGTCTACTTGGAATATGTGTGTCAGAAATCAGTCCTATTACTTTCATCTAGAATCATCCAAAGATTAACGATTTGATTACGACAGGAAATATACGATTCTCAATAATTGGTTCTCCAATTTCAATGAAATCCCCTTCCTTTAGAGGAATTTCATCTATTGAGAGAACTCTGTTATTGATTCCTGTTTCTCTAACTAAGACATTACCAACGCTATTTCCTACATCCGTATCGAAAACTAGAATTATCGGTTGATCTTTTAAGATCGTATTTGGCAGAGCTTTTACTACTCCTTGAGCGAAGATCCTTAATTTATCGTAAACAGTACGAACTGGATCTCGAAATGCGAGAGCGATTGGTATTTCTCCTTCAATTATGTCGAGTCTATTAAGTGCTATTGTAATTTGTTTTGATACATATTCTTCTGATAGTAGCTCTCGTTTGATGATAGGTGTAATTATAGGCAAGTTCCTTAAAGGTAGAATTCCACTACTTTGGAATCTGTCAGACATAAATGTTGTCGATCCAGAGATCTGAAGAGTGTACTCACTGGCTCCAATTACTGTAGCTCTTATTTTTTCTGGTGCTTCGATTAGTTTCCGTTTTGATTTTATAGTTAATGAGCGAATATGCGAACCTAATTGTAAACCTAGGTCATTGAAATCTTGAGTAGTTTTTTGGTATATAAATTCGGCAACTCCTCCTGAAAAACTGTAATCAAAATCATCTTTGAAACTTTCTGAAGGAAGAAAAGGAGTTAGCATTAAATTCTTGGTAAATGAAGAAAATTCTTCTCTTTTACCTTTTGTAAGTACTTCCATCAAAGCGAGAGCCAATACGTAAGCAATTTGATCTTTTTGAAAGTCTGTTATTATATCATCTATATCTAGATTCAAATTGCAATACTTTAAAGCTGCTTTTCCTGCAGGTTCAAGACGTAAAATTTTATTTTGATCATTGAAGGCTATAACCCTTCCTCCTACATTGATACATCCTGTGGCTATTATTTCTCCTTTATTGATTACAGCAATATTGGATGTACCCCCTCCCACATCAGTATGGATTAGTTTTGACTGATTATCTTTAGAGTAATCAACAGCTCCAGAACCAAAAGCAGATATTATTGATTCAAAATTTGGCCCAGCAGCACCAGCTACGAATTTGCCTGTTTCTTGAGCTAATTTTTGCACAATGAGTTCGGCGTTTTCCTTTCTTGCTGATTCTCCAGTAACAATTACCGCCCCAGTATCAATATCCTGTATTACTAATCCTGCTTTACTGTATTCATTTAGTAAAACTTGTGTTAATCTCTCAATATCAATCTCATTTTTGGCTTTCAAAGGTGTAAAGAATATATTTCCCCTGTATTTAATATATCGTTCCGCTACATAATATTTTTCAGTTTTAACGCTCGGATCTTTCTTTAAAACAAGCTCTGAAAAAACTAAATGTGAGGTACTTGTGCCAACATCAATACCTACGCTGTTAATCTTCTTAATGACATCTATGGGGGGCATCCTTATCCTCGCTTCCTAAAATGTGAGATTTGATAGTAATTTAATACTCTGTTCTAAAAGGCAAAGCGTATTCTAGATTAAATTTTCTTCTATTTCTTAGAATTTTCCAATTTAATTCTTTCAATTGAAAGTCCAATATTTATAGGTCTGATACCATGTTGTTGCCATTCAGCTATAAGACCTTCAGCTATTTTCTGATCAAAACAGACACCAACACTACAGTTTTCTCCTCCTACAACAGCATAATAAAGAAATATTGGTTTTGCTGGTTATTAAATTTGTACCTTTTCATTATTTGAATAAGACATTCACCAAGATCTAGATTATATCATATTACAAATTATTTTTTTTGACAAATTATACAATAGACTTCTTTTTTTGGTTTTTTTTGTCCTGTTT
>JBHLKP010000026.1:0-30142 GCA_048886525.1 Candidatus Hodarchaeota archaeon
CGAGTATAAAAGCCTCTTATATGGGTGAAGCTTATTATAATGTTGAATATAAACTTCTAGAGAGAGATCTGGAAGATCTTATTTTTAATTTACCTTTAAATACAATTTTTGGCTCCATAATTTTCATCGTACTAGGAATTGCGCTTTTCGGGACTAGAAAACGTCGGCAAAAACACAAATCAATAAAAGAGCGTTAAAGAGATTGATGGATAGTGCTTTCTTTATTGTTTTTACTAGAATTCCTTATATTTTCTTCATAATTAAGAAGAGCTAAAGCTGCAAAATATCTAATACTAGGATCTTTTTCCAGGTCATAGTTGATTAGCTTAAATAGTTCGATTACTACCTCGTTATCACCCTGACCTCTATAACCAATTGCTTGAGCTGCTAATTCCCGAACTGTATAGATTTTTTCTGTTTTAATTGCATCTAACAGTGTTGGAAGGATAAGAGCATCATACTCTTCATTTACACTGAAATGTCCTAAAGAGTATGCTGAAGCTGCTCGTACATTACTTGCAGGATCGTTTTTAAGGAGCTTGGTCATTGTATGAATCATTGAACTCGTAAGTTTTTCAGATAACTCTATTCTCGTAGAGCTAATAATTGCCGTTAATAACTCTACCGCTCTTATTCTCCAATCAACTTCACACTCTGGTTTTAGATAGTTTATAGCTAGATTAACATCTTCAATATCACACCAAGCAGTTAAAATTTCAAGTAAAAGTGGCACTAGGTTTCTATAATCTTTATCGTCAAGTAAGGAATATATTATTTCTTTGTGATTAACAAAACCTAGATTTGAAATCCCCCATGCAGCTTGTCTTTTTACTAATAAATCATTATCATTCTTTAATCTATCCAACAAGAATGTGAAGGTAGAATCTACTTTCAAATGACCTAAAAAAGTACATATTGCTGCTCTAAGAGAAAATGAACTTGATTTGACTAAAGTTTCTAAAATAAAGGATAAATCATTTTCTAAGAAGGAATCATTTTTCCTTAAAAATGGTACGAAGTTTTCTAACGCTTCAAGAATTAACTCTCTAATCGGTGTTCTATCCTTCTTGAATAGGCGGGTTAAGCATTTGACTGTGTCGGGTATTGTATTCATCCTAGCAAGAACGGTTATCATTCCTGTTCTGATATTAATATCTTGTTCCGTGGATTCAACAGCTTTACATACTTTAATTATCAATTCTTTATCAGGCTTGAGCTGTTCAATAGACCATGCCGATGTTGATCGTACGTAAGAATCTTGATCTTCTAAACCTCTTACTAAGGCTGCTATCGCTTGTTGAGACTTTAAATTTCCTAGTGCTTCAGCTGCGGCTTCTCTTACAGAGAAACTTGGATCTAATTCTAAAGCTTCAGAAAGATCAGGTAGAGCTTCAAATGATGCCATTAATCCTAAAGAGAGTGCGCAGGCAGCTCTCACATCAGGAATTCCGTCGAAACGTAATTTGTTAATGAGGAGTGAAGATAATTCAACAACTTGCCATTTTCCTAGTATTTCAACTCCACGTTTTCTTAGAAATGGATTATGATCAGTTTCAATAATAAACTCTAATAAATCAATAACTTCTTGATTTTTAATTTCACCTAATGCTTCTAGACATATCTTTCTTAATTCAGGTGTTTCGTAGGTAGTTCCTACTACTTCAATTAGCTTATTTTGTAAACTATCTGGCATCTGTTGATATTTTTTTCCGAAATTATAGATACCTTTGAAAAGGGACTGGCGTACTTTGTTATTAAACCTGTATTTTTTTAATTTCTCTAAAAAAAAATTCTCTGTTACTGACATGGGACAATAACCAAGTAGTTGTAAACTGAAATGTGGATGAACTTCCGAATCTATCATTCCTTCTAGAAAGAAACCTGCTTTTTTTAGTTTCTCCTCTTCAAAAGTCAATTGAAATGTTTTTGAAAGTGTATAAAAGAGTTTTTCAATCGTAGCTTCATCCTTTTCATTTTCAAACCATTCTAATAAAGGATCAATAATCTCAACCTTCCGTGAATACTCCTGTAAGCTTAATGCAACAATTTCGCGTACTTCAGTATGTGAGGATTTTGAGAGGATTATAAGCTCTTTAACGTTTTTCTGGGCAAAATGAACACTAATTAAAGTTTTAACTTGTAAATCTGGGTCCTCATCAATAGTTTTAAGTAAAGCATCATGAATATCCCTGAGATTCACATTATTAACCATCAGTGTCACCCAAATAGTAAACCATATACTTAGGTAAAGATCCAATGTTATTGAATAATCATCTCTAAAAAGCCTCTTAAACTTAAGCATTTCATATTATTAGTACTGGTTTATCTAGAAATTTTGAACATATCATACAAAGTAATCTATATGAGTGTGCGTGTAAATTAGGAAGAATCCATTTATTTCAAAAAGGCGTCCACTAATAATGGCTCATCGAGGAAATCAAACAGTTGCTCCAGAAAACACACTCCCAGCTCTAAAAAGTACTGTTAACTTAGAAATCGATGTAATCGAAACAGATATCCATTTAACGAAAGATAAAGAACTCATTCTTTTTCATGATGATAAGCTTGATAGAACGACAAATTTGAAAGGATTTATCATTGATTTCAATCTAGATGAACTCAAAGAAGCTGATACAGGATACCGTTTCTCATTAGATTCTGGAAAGACGTTTCCATTTAGAGGAAAAGGACTACACGTTATTTCTCTTAGAGAAGCTTTTGAGGAATTTCCAAATATAAAATTTAATCTGGATATTAAAAATTTAGAGTCAGATGTACCAAAATTATTAGCTAAGCTTATTATTGAATACAATAGAATACAAAGCGTGATAGTTGGATCATTTCATCATAATCAAATTCAAAGGTTTAGAAAACTTCTTCCAGCTGTAGCTACCTCTGCATCACCTCCAGAAGTAAAAAAATTTCTAATTTTTAATAAATTACGATTAGCAAAAATTTTAATACCTCAATATCTCGTTTTCCAAGTGCCAATAATCCACAATAATACTAAGATAATCACAAAAAATTTCGTAAAAATGGCTCATTCAAAAAATATCGCTGTTCATGTTTGGACAATTAATAAACGGCAAGATATGGAATGGTTAATTGAGATTAAAGTTGATGGTATTTTTACTGATAAACCAGAGATTTTGATAGATTTATTGAAAACAAAACGCTTAATTTAATCTTTAGAGTGAAGGAAGAGATTATGACATTTATGGATATCGACTATAGCAAAATAAAGGAAAAAATAGGGAATTTGACATACATCCTCTTTTTTCCTTCATGGAGAAAGTTAATTGGGGAGGATTATAAGGGAAACTACCTTGGACAAAAAGTATTAGAACTCTCAAAAGACAATGTAGCAATTCTACCAGAGAGACTGTACACAGGCCAGGATTCTAACACAGGTATCCCTTATGTCCTAATTATAGGGCCAGGAGTGTATTATACTCAATTTAGTCTTTCTCCTGGAAAAATAATTCGAGATCACCGTGAGATAAATGGAATTATTCTTCCTCTTGATGTTTATGAAATAGCTCAAGGTGCAGCATCCATTATTAATTCAGATAAACTCCGAATGACAGAATTAATGGTGTCAATTCCTTTCTTACTTATATTAACAAGACAAACAACCCAAATGTTTCTTAGAGGAGTAATTGCTCGTAATATCATACATCCTTACAAAGATTGTTTTGACCAATTAATGGATGTTTGTAGTAATCCAAAATCATTATCTTTAGAGGAGGGATTTAAAATTATTTCAGAGGGATTTACTTCAAATATATCAGAAACTAGTAGCATTTTATTAACAGAAAAAGATTTAAAAGACTATTCGAGAATTACAGCTGGTTTAAGAGCAATTAGTCCCAATGTACAAAATATCTTAACTCAATTTCAACTTACAGGGAAGAAAATGAAGGCAAATATATTTGATAATTTACGATTGATAAAAAAGGACTATATTGAAATTGGTTATCCGCATTTGTTGGACTGGGTTCCTTAGGGAGTGAGAAAATATCTCGAAGTTTAATCTTAAAAATGAGTTCTCTATCGAAGGAAGGAAAGTTTATGAGTTTATTCCTCAACACTGGATGATAAAACACCCCATTTTAGGCCATACTTTTTTTTGGGCAAATAATGATGGTTCAATCTCATTTTTTGATAGTGGAACCTCAGCAAAAGATGCTAAACTAGCTTTAAGGGCTATTAAGAAAGTAGGATTTAACATTAATGATTTAAAACAATTAATTATTTCACATTCCCATTTTGATCATATCGGAGGAATTCCAACTATAAAAAAAACACAACCTGAGATTCAAATAGTTGCTCATAAAATTGAGACACACTTTCTCGAAAATCCATACAGATTAGACAGCCGACATCTAAGAGGATTCACAAAATGGGTCTATCTTCCATTTTTCAGATATTTTGAGACACGTCCTATCAAAGTAAACCATAAAGTTACCTCTAAAACTAATGATAAGTTTTTTAGTTTCATTCATTTACCTGGACATACTTTAGGATCAATGGGATTATATTTAAAAGATTCAGGCGTCATTTTTACTGGAGATGCTTTATATACTGGAAAAAATGGTCATATAGACTACTCTCCATCAAATTTTTCTCTCAATCCTGAATTAGAACGTAAATCGATCCAAAAACTTCGTGAATATGAATTTGAAATCCTTGTATCAAGCCATGGTTTACCTATAAATAAAGCAAGGAAGAGACTTGAGGTTTTTCTAGAGGAGCGTTAATATTGAGTAAAAAAGGTTATTATTCAGAAAAGCTTTCAGCAGACCGTTTAAAACATTGTTACGATATTGCTCCACCTAGAATTAAACAATACTTAGAAGCGGAAATTAAATATGTATTAGATAACATCGAACCTACAGATGTAGTTCTTGAACTTGGATGTGGATATGGAAGAGTTCTGGCAAAGTTAGCCGAAAAATCAAAAGTAATTTATGGTATTGATACATCAAAACCTAGCATAAACCTAGCGAAAGAGTTTCTAGAGAATTTTTCTAATATAAAACTATTTCAAATGAATGCAAGATCGCTTTTGTTTGAAGATGATTTTTTTGATGTTATAGTGGTAATTCAAAACGGAATTTCAGCTTTTAAAATAGATCCTCATGACCTAATTAAAGAAAGTCTTAGAGTAACAAAAGAAGGAGGTAAAATCCTAATATCTAGTTATTCTGAGAAAATATGGGCCGATAGACTTGAATGGTTTATTCTTCAGTCTAAAGAAGGTTTACTAGGAGAAATCGATTTTGAAAAAACAAAGAATGGAAAAATTGTTTGCATTGATGGATTTGAAGCAACAACTTATTCTAAAGGAGATTTTATCGAGTTGATTTCAGAGTTGGCTCTAAATGCCACAATTAAAGAGGTAGATCAATCTAGCATATTTTGCACTATAATGAAATCTTCCTAGTTTGGGTACGTAATTTTATCAATAATCATTGTTTAAATGAGGATAAAAAATCTTTTAAGAACTCTTTGAACAATTCAGGCTGTTCATGAGTGATTCCATGATCACCCTGAAAAATTATGACCTTTGTATTCTTTTCAGGAAGATTTCGTATCAAAACCTCATAGCTAATTAAAGGGCTAACTGTATCATGTTCAGTATATAGAAGCAATACTGGTACTTCGATATTATGCAACTGCTGTAAATAGGATGATGAAACTCTCTCCTTAATCACTACCTCGAAATAAGCATAGATTTTTTGAATTCTCTTCACAATTCTCCAAAGTAAAGCATTAACTGATTGTTTCTTTTTTCCTGATCGTTTCTCTTTTGCTAAAATTCTCCAAGACCTTGTTTTTTTTGATAAGAATGGTCTAGGACAGATTAATATTAATCCTTTAACAGGAAACCGAAGGGAATAGACTAAAGCTAAGGTTCCACCAATACTGTATCCGCAAATGATAGGTGATTCGTGAATTCCAAGTTCTTTTTGTAATAAAATATGAATATCTTCTATACTATCTTCTGTTTTATGAGTTTGAACGAAGTTGCCAAATCTATTTTTTCCTATATCTGATTGGCCAAAACCTCTTAAGTCTGGAGCAACAAGACGATTACTTGAAGAAAGTTCATTATCATTAAGTTGATTTCCCCAGTGTGTCTGTGAACTTCCTAAATACCCATGAATGAAGACTATAGGTGGTTTTGTATTTTCTATTTTTCCAGAATCATAATAGTATAAACGATGTCCATCACGAACGTAATAGGGCACTGTGAAACGATCCTTCTAATTAAATTTAGAATTATTATTTATAAATACTCAAATTGAGTAGAATTATTGTACAAAGGAAGATTGATGGAGAAAATATTTAAAGATTCTTGAAACCAATAAAAAGAAAAGCATCATTTTTGGGTTAAACGCTAAGAATATGTCAAATAATTTGATAATAATCATTTTGAAAAATAATTATCTGTTAATTTTTATTAAAAAAATAAAGATCAAATGAAGATAAAAAGTAAGAAATTTGGTGGTCTTTCAAATATGAGACAAAATGCGGTTTCAGAGATCCAAAATCAAGAAAAAGCAATATTAGCTTTTATAATCATTTTTTTAATTTATATAATAAACGCTATAGCGATTTTCACGACACATTTACTTGCAAATGCAACTGACATGATTCATGAGGAACCTAATCGTTTTGGTTCGATCTCAAATGCATTTACAAAATGGATTGACGAATTAGATGGAGCTTACCAACTAGTTTTTATTATTATAATTTTAGTTTTAGCTTATACGCTTTGGCAAAATGACTCCAAATTTCCAGTGAAGGACATTGTTCATCCTATCTGGGTAATTTTAGCTATTATTATATTGATTATACAAATAGAGATTGCTTTCAACTTCATAGGTATTTTATCTCCTATATTGGCAGTTTTAAACTTAGTAATAGCACTTGTGTTATTATTTATAGCCTATTACCTTAATCGAAAGCAAATTAATTTGTATGAATACAAAAACATGATATATAAACCCAATGCTTTGGAATATGCTATTATTGTATTAGCAATTTTTCTTTCATTACCTTGGATTTTTGCCCAGTTTGGTTTTTATATATCTGATTTTCCGATACTAGGATTAATTTTCTGGGCACGTCAAGAGACAGTTCAGAACCCAGAGCCTAATTATCCTAATGCTGTACATATTGGAACACATCATGGTACAGAGGGATTCTTAATCCTCATATATCTGTTTATTACAATAGTGTGGATTCTCCCTACTATCAAAAATAGACAAGTAAAACAAATTTTAGGTTTAGTTAGTGGAGTTGGTTTCAGTTATGGTGTCTATAACTGGCTAGAAGACCTCCTGACAGAACAAGTTTATAAACGAGGTTGGATGAACTTCAAACTTCCCAATGGAACATCACCTAATTTCAGTAGTTTAGAATCAATGATTGTTTGGGCTTGGATTGTCTTCTCTGGTGTGGTACTATTCTTCCTCTATATCAGATTCAGATATAGAACTTCTGAAAAATTATGATTTAGGGTAGAGGAGTTTAAATGTATGAATGCTAAGAAAAGAATCGAAAATTTTTGTATTATTTGTTTATACAATCTTATAAATTTTATATAGGTATCTGATATCTAATGCAAATTCAACATTTTATATTGGAAAATTTTAGGTCAATAACCCACCTACAATTGAATGATATTCAAAATCTTAATTGTTTTATAGGAGCTCATAATAGCGGAAAAACGAACATACTCACGGGAATATCTGTATTTTGGGATCCATACATTAGAGCAAAAGTTCAAAAAAAGCAACTAGAGCAGAAAACTATTCCGAAACAGGATTTCGACACTCCAGGAAGTATTCTTTCGTATCTTGGGAATGTAAATTCTATTCATGGGAAATTCAAACTATTACCAGATGCTAAAACAGAAATATTACCATCTTGGACTGAGAATAGTTACATTAACCAAGCTTTCATTGATATAGCCAAATCTTATAGAATTAGTTATTCAGTTTTAGATTTCTTATCCGAGATAGAAAAATTAGTTGACCCCCGATCAATTTCTGGATTTGTGTTTGATTTAAAATTGAATCCAGAATTTCTTTCTTTTGTAGAGGAAAAATGTTATTTGTGCCTGAATAATGGAGAAGAACTTCTTTTCAAATCCGAAAATCTTCCAGTCTTTCTACAAGTAATAGGAAATATTTTTATTAGACGTTTTCAAGATATATCATTTGAACGTAGATTATTAACTAAAAATCTTTTAAAAATATTGCAGGAAAAAGACTATAACACCATTTCTTTGATTGAAGAATTTTTAAAAGATATTTTAGATCAAGAGTTTGTTTTTAATTTAGGGAGTGTAAGTAAGAACATTAAATATGAGCAAGAGGTAGAAGTTACTATTGAAAGAGCTTTTTCAAGTCCCTTGTGGAGAATTTCATCAGGTGCAGCACGAATTATTGCATTATCCTATCTCCTCATTGCTAGCCCAGTGAATCAAATTATAATATTAGATGACCCTGGTTTATATCTTCATCCAAAAGGGGAACGAGCTCTTGCTAGAAAATTAGAAAATTTATCCAAGGATCATCAAATATTTCTTTCAACCCATTCATCCCGTTTTCTTATCGGTCATGCCTATCTTGTCGAATTACGAAAAGGTTGGACCAAAATTAGAGCAATTCGGGGTGGAAAGTCAATGAAAAGAGTAGTAAAGCTACTAGGAATTAGACCATCTGATTCCTTTGGCTCAGATGTTGTTGTATTTACTGAAGGAAGAACAGATGCACAAGTGTACCGCGTTTTTGAAGACAAGATCAAAATGGATAATGAGAGGTCAAGAATAACAAGGGTTACTTATATAGGCGTAGGAGGCTGGACCAACATAAAATTCGCTCTATCAATAGAACTATTGCGAAGTAAATTCGTACATTCGAAAGCTCTCGCAGTGACAGATGGAGATATCGTTGGTTCAGATCACTATTACAAAATAAAAAATAATTGGGAAACAGTTTTCCCTAAGAATAGCTTTCTTTCATTAAAAGAAGAATGTATAGAATCATTATTTCTAAATAATCCGATTGTATTTATTCGTTTATCAAAAGATCTTCAAAATACATCGCTCCCAGGTTTAGATGAATTAAAAAAGTTAATTGCATTGAAAAGAAATCAAGGAGTTTCTGATAAAACCATAACAATGAAAATATTTGAAAAATACTTATCCCAAGAATATAGGTCAACATTTGCGGAAAAACTCGCAAAGTGCTTCAAAAGAGAGGAAATTCCTGAATATATAGTTGATTTCTTCAATCAATTTATTCTTTCATAAAATTAAATTAACACTATTATTATTTCTTAAAAGAGTAATAAAAATTCTAATTATAGAGGGATTTTTAAAATTCAGTTGAAAACTCATCTATATAAAAAAAATATTGGATTTGAAACAGGAATGGCAAAGATACTAGTTCTAGGTCTTCCAAATGCTGGAAAAACGTCAATTATACGCGAAACATACGAAAATATTGAAAATTTACCCGATTCAGAGAAAAATCCCCATAAAATTAAAATTCTTAAACTCAAATCTCTACAGAAACTGCTTAAAATTAAATTTCATGAAGAAAATGCGGATTTAATTTCTCAGCTTTCTCTTGATGAAAAAATTGAATTATTTTCCGATGTGCAAGTGGTGCTATGGATTCTCGATGTTTCGGACCAACGTACTCTTTCTAGCGCGCTCTTTCATTGGAAACAAACCATTGAAACATTGAATAATTATTCTAGATATGCTATGAAATTTCTATGGTTTCATAAGACAGATTTATTAGCAGTAGGAGATAAAAAGACATTATTTGATTCACTCAAGGGAGAATTCGAATTAGGAGTTTTGGGAGAAATATTCATATTAAGTACGACTTTAAAAAATGAGACAGCATTAATTGGAATGGGTGAAATTTTAAATAAAGTTCAAGAAGCATCTTATGAGATAAAACAAATCCAAAATCAGGTTCAGCAATTCCTTCAAACAAATGATGATTTCTTTGGTGTCACAGTTTTATCATCTGATGGATTACCTGTTATCGAAAATGGAGACTGTGTTGAGTATGTTTCACTTCCGGCAAATTTATGGTTAGGAACAAACGATCGTTTGAAAGAGGCTTTCAATACCCAAAATCTTGCCTGTACAATTCATTTAGATAATCAAATATTAATATTTTTTGATATCGGGTCTGATCTATTGTTAACAACCATTGCGAAAAAAGAAGCTCCTTTACAATTTAGTTTCATCCGCTCTGATTTACTTGCAAAAGATTTACGAGATATTATACTTAGCCCACATCATTAGAGGAGGAAAAATTTCGATTTTTTACTAATAGAAAAACAAGCTAATAATTTTGGACAAACCAATCAATTATTTTTCGAGCAATGCTAATCTTACTTGGTATATGAGGAAGATTATTAGACGTATACCAATTTGCTTCATTAATTTCACCTTTATCAATTGTGATTTCCCCTCCTGCATAATCAACAATAAATCCGATCATAAGAGAGTCAGGAAAAGGCCAAGATTGACTACCAAAGTAACGAATATTTTTAATTTCTAAACCAACTTCTTCTCTAATTTCTCTTTTTAGACACTGTTCAAGAGTTTCACCTGGTTCTACAAATCCTGCAATAATACTAAATAAACTAGAGGGAAATCTCCTTCCATTAGCTAGTAATATTTGATTTCCCTTTAATATACCAGCAATTACGGCAGGAGATATTCTTGGGAAATTAAGCATACCACATTGAGGACATATTTTTCCCTTTTCTTTGGAGTTTAACTCTGTTGGGGTTGCACATCGTCCACAATATTGTGATGTTTTATCCCAATTGAGAAGCTGAAAAGCACGGCCAGCAATCCATAGAAAATCTTCGTTTAGTAACTCATATAAGCTACGCAAATTATAGAATGACATACTTTTCGGAACATCAATCTCGTCAAGAACTTCTAAGAAATAACAATGATTCTTACCTAATAAGCCAAAATAATTCTTTTGATATGATCCTAAATCTAATTTTAATTCATTTATATCTGATTCAAAAGGAATTGAAACAGTTTTATCATTTTCTTGCACTAAAAGCTCATTATGACGAAAAATAAACCAGTAAGATTCGGTAGTGCGTTCTGATGAGGGTTTCATTTCATATTTAAAGGACATATGTGTCAACTTCTAATTAGATCAAAATAGATTGTGAATCCTTAAAGGTTTCATATTTGCATGATCAAAGATTAATAGCTATTTATAAGCAATTGTAAATCGTTCTTGAATAGCAGCATCATGAGTAGTTTATTGATGAAATATGCCTTTGTATGAACTCCTTTATTTTAACTAGAGCTTCTGTTGACTCTGGTAGATCAAAGTCTTGAAACACATGCAATGTATCATCCCATGTCTGCAGTGTAATATCGACACCTGCTGCCTTGGCGCGTTCAGCAAAGCGCGTAGAATCATTAAATAGCATTTCACTTGTGCTTACCTGAATTAAAATTGGAGGCAGCCCAGAGAGATTTACATGGAGAGGGGATACAGAATGAGGGTCTTTACCAGCTAAAAATGATTCAGCCCACCAAAATATACCTAAATTAGATAATATTGGATCAGTTGAAGCATTTTTAAAGTATGATTCGCTTTTAAGCGTTAAATCTGTTGCAGGGGCAAAACAAACAGCTCCAGCAGGTAAAGGAATTCCATCATTTCGCAAATTTACAAGGGTCATAATTGTGAAGTAGCCTCCAGCCGAATCTCCTCCTATTATAATATTATTTGGTTTATAACCACAAGAAAGAAGCCATTTATATACCGAAATACAATCTTCTAGTCCTGCAGGATATGGGTTTTCAGGAGCTAGCCGATAATCAACACTTAACACACGCATATTGGTAATTTTACTTAAATTAATAGTTAATAACCTTCGAAAATTGGGAGAACCCATTATATATCCTCCACCATGGAAGTATAAGAATACTGTATCGTTTTTCGCACTTGGAAAAGATTGCCATTCAGCAGCAACACCTCCTGCATTCACTTGTGTACATATCACATCTTTTGAAACAGGAGAAACATATTTCTGTAAATAAGTCGAACGATATTCTACAGAATGTCTGAAAAATTTGGCTAAGAATATTTGTTCCTCTTTACTCATGTACCCGTGCATATTCTCTCCCTTTAATGCGCGAGTATTCCCCATTGCTACTTTTTTCCATATCACCCGAAAATCGACTCCTTGATTTTCCTTTTTTTTCAGGAATTCTTCAGTTGCCTTTACACTGACTTTTTCAATATCTTCCATAATATCAAGAATCTGTGGACGAAGTTTCGACTTATCTAAAATATTCATCTGTTCTCATAATTCCTAAGACTTTCATTTCAGGTGAAAATGCTCTTTTTTAAGACTTTCTACTTAAGTAGAATCCTCTATATTCATTACGAATATTTTTCTTGTCGATTTTACCAACACTAGTTTTAAGGATTTTATTTACAAAGAGAATTTCATCAGGAAGCTGCCATTTCACAAAATTTTCAGCAAGATGGGTAAAGATTTCAGTTTTATTCACTTTGTTTTTCATATCAGCACGTAAAACTACTAAAGCTAGTGGTCGTTCTTCCCATTTAGGATGAGGACATCCTATAACTGCTGCTTCAAGAACCGCTGGATGTGAAACTAAAGCATTTTCCATATCTACCGATGAGATCCATTCCCCACCACTCTTAATCAGATCCTTTATCCTATCGGTGATTTTTAAAAACCCTTCTGAGTCAATACTACCAATATCTCCGCTTTTATAATATCCATCTTTAGTAAATTGGTACTCCGTGCCTGGTGCATTGTAATATTTGCTAGAAATCCATGGTCCTTTAAAAAGAATTTCTCCTGTTGATTTACCGTCATGAGGGAGTTTTTTACCAGTTTCAGTTACAATTTTAACATCAAGACCAGTCACTATTTGGCCTTGTTTTCTCTTTAAGTCCCATATCTCTTCCTGCGAAAGTTCCTTATCTAACCAAGGTGTAGGTACATTAAGAGTTACAATAGCATTAGCTTCTGTTGATCCATAAGAATGGATAATTTCAGCTCCAGTCAATTCCCAAAAGCCTTTCATCAAAGAAATAGGTGGTTCAGAAGCTCCTGAGATAATTCGTGTTCCAGAAAAATCAGGTTTTTGATCCATTTTTCTAATACGTTCCAAAATTGGCATTAAAATAGAAGGAGCTCCATTAGATATAGTTATATGTTCTTGAACCATAAGATTGATAAGTTCCTCAAGATTTTTTAGACTATACCTCCCAGGAAATACCAATTTAGCACCAGCTAGAGTTGCTGCTTGAGGAGTACCCCATCCAAGGACATGGAACATGGGTACGATCTGTAATAAGCAATCTTTTGTAGAAATCAAAGCTTTAAGAGCATAGATCATTGCTTGGAGATAGACATCCCGATGAGAATAAAATACTCCCTTAGGTCTTCCTGTTGTCCCAGAAGTATAACATGAAGAGTATGCAGAGTTTTCATTTATATTAGGCCAGTTAAATTGAGGTTTTGCTTTTGCTAGGATCTCCTCATAACTGTAAATGGGATCTAATTCAGTTTCGATACTATTAAGCTTCTTATTAGTAATGAGGACGTATCCTTTCACTGTTTTACATTGAGTAGCAATAGCCTCGGCAACTGAAAGAAGTGTTTCATCTACAAGAATGAATTTAGCCTCAGCATGGTTTACTACATAACTCAATTCTTGAGGAGCGAGACGTAGGTTAAGAAGAAGCATTACTGCTCCACTTCCAGGTAAACCAAAAAAAATCTCATAGTGTTCATGTGTGTTCCAAGCTAAAACTCCAACTTTATCCCCAATCTGAATTCCAATATCATTAAGAGAATTAGCTAAACGTTTTACTCTTTCATAAGCATCTTTATAAGTATATCGAAACAATTTACCATCATGTTTCCTACTCACAATCTCCTGTCTTCCATAATTTCTCGTTCCATGCTTAAGGAAGTTTATTACATTCAGCTGGTAATTCATCTGGGATGTTGCAGGAAAACCTTCTATAATTTTCAATGAATCTTCTCCTTACAAAATGAGGAATCAGATTGAAGGAATATTGAAATATTCTACTTAAAGTTATTGATGATAATCTACTTAATCTAATTCGAATGGATATTCATTTAAATCTAATTATTGGTTACGAAATAATAATAAAAATAAGAGATAATCCAGAAATATAAATCTTATTTACTCTTGTATTATATGCTTGTGTTATGACATAAGACCGAGAAAAAGAAAATACAGATTTTTTTAAAAGACTAGTTCCACTCGTTATAAACTATATTAATTGTTTTTCTTCGTTTTTCTGAAGGGCTGATGTTTGTTATTCTTCGGGGATTAATATAAACAATTGGTCCATCGAAACCCGTTTTAGCCCTAAAATTATCAATTTCTTTACCTTTAATTACCATATCACCCTCAATAGCTATTCCCAATTCATACTGAGTTCCAAAAGCAGGAGTACAGATAGAAACATATGGTTCATTATTATCAACATTTCTAATTACCTTTTTGTACATACCAACAATAAATTCTTGACTTGAATCTACAATCCAGAACACCCCTTCTGCAATTGATTGATCTACACTAAATTCTGTTGGAATAGCGAATGGAGATTGAGTATCAGGATCTTTAATTGCAATCGTACCCATATTATGTTTCTTTAAAAACATGAGTGATTCTTCTTTATTCGTGAACACAAAATCCTCTAGTAGTTCAATCGGTCCACCCTCTTTTTGATTAATTAACTTTATATTTATAGGTTTAGCAGTCCAAATCTCGAATACAGTTGAATAAAACTGTTCTTCTTTGTTTTCATAAGAAGCAAGGTGTGTATCTGCAAGTAATAACAAATAACGTTGACTTCTATGCTCAAAAAGTGGTTCTCCACGCCTTGAAATATTCGATACTTCAATATCCATTATGATATCTTTAGTACCTCGTTGATATGTCATCTTTCCAGATTTCGGATCAATAATTACTTTAGCTTCCATAAAAACCATTGAAGCTTTTGGATCATGTTCTAGATGTTTAATAGAGGTTTTTCTGCTTTTATCTTGGACAGTTTCATCATAACAAAGAATATGCCAAGCATATTCGTCAATTATATCCTTGTATTTTGTATCAAGAGCCTTGGCTTTTTCTAATTGTTCTTTAGAATACCTTGTATGAGTCTTCCCAGAGAGTTGCTTCTCAATATCTTCCATGACGAGGTCATATGGTTTATTCACAGTTGGTGATCTTATACGACTATAAGGACGATTATTCTCATCAAGAGTTGTCAGTACCGCATAATGATAAATACTAAGCCCTGGTCTTCTAGCAAATTGAGTTAAAAGTAGTAAAATTTCCTTTTCTTCGCTCTTCATACGTATTCCTACACTTTCCACTATTATAAGCATTAATTACATTCGAACTACAATCAAATGATGTGTAAATCACCCTTACATACTAACAACGGAGATAGCATATATGCATTTACCTTCATTGGCCAATTTTTTTTGATATAGTGCAAACTTAAAATCGATTCTAAAGTATTACATTTAGATTTAATTTAGGTTCAGATTATAAAGTTTATAATCGAATTTTTCTTATTTAAATAAAAAGGAAGACAAAAGATTTTTTTAACCTTTCAATACTGTAGTTATAGCTCATAACACCAAATTCTATTCCCTTTTGATAATTGTTCATCTTGGAGTACATATATCCGAAAATGATATATCAGTTTCTGGAATAATTCTCTTAATTAGCTCTTATTAATTTTAGAGGCTGCTATTACATGGATTCGAACGAAAAAGACACATTATTGTTATTAACACAGTTTGCACGCCGGCCAGGGGTCAGATTATATCATTATTCAACTTTAGCAACATTAGATGATAAATTTCGTCCATATAACCGCTTAAGATCCCCTACAGTCATTAGACCTTTTGAAATCCTGATGGAGGAAATAGATAAGCAAATATCAGGAGAAATACCAACTAGATATACAAAAGAAAGATTAGAAGAGGTAAGAGTACTAGATATTAAGTATAAGAACACGATTGATAAGCATGCATGGCAGTTTGTATTCTTAGAAGAGATTGCTAATAAAAATCATATAAAAAAATCACTCAATCATTTGAAGAATAATAATCATGCTCATTTAGTATGTATGGAAGCTTTAGTTGTCATGTCTCCACAGGGCTTAACAATACAGAGAGGAACTAATGATTTGATATTCGATTTAAAACTTGATACGATAGAAAATCGTGGACAACAATTGTACGATCATAGAACTGGACGTTACATGCTACTCTTAGCTGATACCCACCTAGCTTCCTACGATGATAAGGAAACAAGGTATTATGAAACAGTATTTGATATCTGGACTGCTAATTACACCTCCCAGAGTCGAGTAACTCAATCAGAGAAAGGCCCTATAGAGATACTTACTGATTTTCAGTTCACTAACAAACAAGAATCACTCATGTTTTTAAAGAAACATAATATGGGTACGATTGCAATTAAAGATCCTAAAACAAACAAAGCATTCTCAATTCCTACTCGATTTATTGTTGATGAATCAATAGCTAAGGGAGTTTTTTGGTTAGTAGACGATAAACAAGAATGGGAAATTAAGATGTACAACAAAATTGTACAAAATATATCTTCCAACGATCCTCATGCATCCCTTTGCTGTCCAGCATTTGGAATGCAACATGAATTGGGAATTTCTTTAGAGGGAGACTTAACAACTGAAAGCGCCGAAATTAATGCTTATAAAGCAAAAACCGGGTATCAAGGATCTATTATTTTTATAACACCCCATAGAATAACCAATATTAGTACTCCTGAAGATCGAAGAGGAAAAATAGTCTATTCTGATTGGGATTAACATGATTTAGAGGTTTAGAATTGATCAAAATACCAGAAATAATTGGTAATATATGGTCATCTCCCACAGTTTTTTCTCCTATTAGTTACTTAGCTGATACAATTGGTTCAAGACCCACTGGAAGTGTTGGAAACATTCAAACTGTTTCATATCTAGTAGAACAATTTTCTGAACTTGAATTAATAGTGAAAAAGCAAACATTTGAAGTTCAAATATGGGATTATGATTCAACTCTGCTCGAAATAAGAGGAAAAACTAAATTAAGAGCTATACCTTTTGGTTTCAGTGCTATAGGCGAAGTAAAAGGTTCTATACTACCTTTGGTTAACCCAAATCCAAAACAGCTAGAAAAATTAAATTTTAAGGATAAAATTGTGACTTATTTAGATACAATGGGTGATATGCAAACAACAGGAGGGAGAGGATTATCAAGAGAAAATTTAATAACCAATTCAGCTGAAAAAGGTGCAAGCGCTTTTATTGAAGTAATGAATAAACCAGGGGGGATAATAGAACGAAGATGTCTTAAATCTGAAGCTGAAATTCCGACGGTAGGGGTTTCTTATGAAGATGGGCATTTATTATTAAGAAGTCAAAGTGATGTATCTTTTGGTGTAGCTGGCCAACAAAAGAAGGTCACTGCAGAAAATGTGATTGCACAGACAAGCGAAAAAACCGAGAAAAAATTAATTCTTACAGCACATTACGATACCGTTAAAGATTCTCCTGGAGCATTCGATAACGCTAGTGGGGTAGCAACACTATTAGAATTAGCTAGAGTTTTTTCAGAGATTAATAAATTATCTTACTCAATAGAATTCATTGGATTGGGAGCTAATAAATGGCATTTTGGCGGAGCGAAAAATTATATTGATAAATACATGGATAATACACCAGTTTTGGTTATGAATTTTGATAACACAGCTAAACCAGGAGGTTTAAGGTATGGTGTCCTTGCTAATGACATGCGTCTTTTTGGATTGACTAAACAACTCATTTTAAGATTTGGATTCAATATTAACTTTAATCCCGCTCCTATTTTTGGCACCGATGCAGCTTTGTTTCATCAAAAGAATATACCCGTATTTGTCATAAATCAATGGAAATCTCCAACCTTTATGAATACTCCCTATGATACCCTCGAAAAACTTTCTACAGATTCTCTTAAGAATTCCACATGTATAGCAGGAGCTATTCTAGCTAATATTCAAAACATGGCGGTACTGCTGAAAAAAGCTAAAAATGGAAAGCCATACACAAAATTTGACACAGAAGCTAGATTAGAATGAATATTAATACAGAAAATAAACCTTGGGGTTATAAAAATGGATAAAAGATTACTTCAAATCGCTGATTTTAAGGTTAAACCTGGTAAAAGAAATTATCATTATGCTGCTTTAGCAACGATTGATGAAAATGGAAAACCTTATGTTAGACTCAGAAGTCCAACCGTTCAGAGAACTGTTACTGATTTACGTAAAGAATTGGATGTCATGCTTGAATCTTCTCGTTCTAGGTTATCACCAGAAGAAATAAAGGAAATTATTTCGTTAGATAAAGAAAATCATGCAATTATTGATCAACGAGAGGAGCTAATTCTTTTCATGGAGGAACTAGGGAATCCTGATCACATAAAACGGACTTTATCAAATCTCAATTTGACAAAACAAGGAGTTCTCGTATGCTTAGAAGCCGAAATTGTTATGTATCAAGGACGGTTTAGTAACCCAAGGTTAAAAAATGGAAATGATGCGATTATCAAGTGTAAATTGGAAGAAATCTATGAAAAAGACCATCCATACTTTATATATCGAAAAAATCGTTATATGATCCAATTAGCAAGTTTCCACCTTGCGTCATTTAAACCTGAAGAGCGAGAAAAACGATTTGATGAATCAGTTCCAACAATGTTTACACTAAGAGCAGTTGATATTGAGGATTTTAACCATAGATTTGAACACCCTATTGATATACCTTTAGATAAAAGGCTTGATAACCCAGAACAAGCATCTAACTTTATTAATAACAATTCATGTGGAGTTATTGCTTCAGTAGATCATGAAAAGAACGAAATTACAGCTATCCCTGTGGAATCTTTTTCTATCCCTGATTTAGGGGAAGGTGTTTTCATTCAAATTGATGTAACGCAAGAACTGGGAAAAAAGATGTTTGAAAGAATCAAAACTAATTTAATGAATCACAATGATCCATATCTGTCGTATACAATCCCCACCATGGGAATGGGGGCTGAATTAGGATTAGCTTATGAGGGTAAGGTTAAAATTAATGAGGAACTAATAGAAAAAGCAATTAAATTTCATTCACCCATCAAGGGAACAAAAATTGTTTATCTTGATCCACAACGAATCACAGATATATCTACTCCACAAACTCGCCGAGGAAGAATTATTTATTCGCATTTCAAGGAAATAGGCTGGAATTAAATCTTCCATACATCTCTATAGAATTGGGATTTATTTGGGAGAGATCATATTTTACTATCTGATTTCAACCTCTTTATTGCAAAAGATAATTGTTATCTTAAATATTAATTAGGAATATGGCAAACTGTAAAAAGTAGTTGAACTATTTTTCTTTTGGTATGCCAACGGGATGACCCCTCTAGGATTAACCCTTTGGAATATCACTAGGGTGACCACCTGAGGATTTATCCTTCGGAATACCCCTAGGATGCCCTCTTGATGATCCATCTTTCGAAACACCTTCAAAATGTACACCATCAGATTTAGGAGTTTTAACATTTTTTTTATATTCAGAAAGGGTAAAATTCTTTGGTCTAAACTTAAATCCATACAGTACATTACCTAAATCAGTTCTACGTAACTTTCTAAGCACCATTTCGACTTCCATTCCATTTTTAACAGCATCTTGGGGAATATCTACAATTTCAGCAATTATAGTCAACCCATCCTCTAGAGTTACCATCGCAATTATTCGATGCTCAATATCACCATATCCAACTGGAGCAAATCTGAAATCAATCCAGAATGTATCAATTTTACCTGACCTTGCACATAAATATGGTTTTAATTCACGAGAATGGCACTTCGGACAAGCAAAGCGTTCAGGAAAATAAATTGTTCCACAATTTTCACATTTGACCCCTTGCAAGCGGTATCTTCCAAATCGTGTATTAGTAAAACGAATTTCATTATAAGATTCTAATTTTCCACTTTGTTCAGGCCAAGTTCTTGTATCTACCATTATTAGTACTCCTTTACCAACCTTTCTTTACAAGACCGATTACTTCCATACTCCGATGAGTACCATATGATTCATTAACAGCAACTTCGACATTTTTCAGTTGTCTTTCTCCTGCTTTACCAAGAAGTTGATCACAATTCTCAAAGAAGGGGCCATGGAAATCAGATCCAACTGATGCATGTCCAAAGCCAATAAATCCACCAAATGTATTTACTGGAACTTCGCTATCCAATAACATACCTCCTTCTAGTACATAATTACCTGCTTCTCCTTCTGAAGCGATACCGAGACCTTCTAAAGCAATCATACCTTGTTCTGGTGATAGATCATGAACTTGAACCACTCCTATATCGCTTCTCTCAATTTTGTGAATTCTAAGTAACTCTTCCAAAGTTTCAGTAATATGAGGAGCATTCGTAATATCTGCGTGAGCATACTGAGGGACAGCTTTCCAATTATAATGTTCACCAATATAGGGAGAACGAAAGGTGAAATGGGAATCAGTTATAATCGGTTTGTCGGTCAAGGTTTCAGCTATCTCGCGCCGAGCTAGTATAGTAGCTGTTGCAGTCGGACCTCTTCCAGCTACTTGTCTTAATTTAATACCATTTGGACCAGGATCTTGATATTCTTCTAAAGAGGGAATCTCCTCACCCATTTTCACTGCAAAGGGATTCTTAACTGCTACAGTCATTTCATCATAACACCATTTCCCAGACGCTTTGAAATCTTCATACCCATATTTTTCACGATATTTCTTACTCTGAAGTTGGGAATATTGAATGTGAGAAAATCCAAATACCTGATCGTAATCAGCTCTGTTACCAATTGGATCCATCCCCCCAACGATATCTACAGTCTCGGATTTTTGAAATGTAAGTACAAGTCCGATGTCGAATTTTTTACTAGCAAGAAAGTTTACTATATTGAAATGAGCTAAACCTCCTGCAGCACAAGCGTTAGAAACAGCAATCATGGGAGTTCGTACATCAAATCCTATTGCATCAACAACAATAGGTCCTAATGCACCTTCGGGAATAGTTCTCTCATTATATCCAACTGATCCTACTTGTATGTCATTTGGTTCTAAATTTGCTTTTTCTAATGCATTATATGTTGTATCAACAAGGAATTTCCGCCATTGTATCTCTGTACTACGAATGAAGGGAGTAATCGCATATGAAACGACCGCTACTTCTTCTTCATGTTTTCTCATCAGATTGTTAATATTAGAATTAGTCAATTAGATCAACTCCTCATAAATGTGCGTGAGAGTCAGTCATGCTACGAAGCATTTTACCTTCGTACTTTAAAGCCATGGAATAAGTAATGTACTGTTTGTTTTCTAATAAAGATTTAACAGAGGGCTTGGATCTTCGTGTTGGTAACAAATGGGTTGTTTTAATAGAAATTGCATCTGCTCCTGACCCCCAACCTAGACTTGATATCAGAGTTCGCTCATTAGGCCCTACTTGATCAAGAATATTCGCATAAGACATGAGAGTTCCAGCAGAACCGAGGTCACCAACTTGTCTGGTTAAAACCCAGCGAAAAATAACAGCAGGATTCAATTTTAAAGAACCCAGGGCCATACCTATCGGCGGGATTGTTGCTTGATGGAGTACAATATGGTTGAAATCATCATGATTAAGTTGTAGTTTTTTTTCCAATCCTACCACAGCAGGTATGGTATGTTCCAATAAACCCCAATTTGCTCTGTATCCTATGAATCCTCCCCCGCATTGTAAATATCTTTCTCCGTTCAGTCTAAACCAATCATTTCGATCACTAGAAAATGAATTGAAACCTTCAATCTCTGCAATTAATTCTTCGTTACTTATAATGAAAGCGTTAGCTCCTGCTGACGCAGAATATTCATAGTAATGTCCTGGGGAGATATGAAGATTGAGAGTATCTGCAGCTACAATTAGTACGTTTTTGAATTGCTCACTTTTTACTAGATTATGCGCAAGAATCATGGCTGAAGTCCCGGATTTTCCAGAAAATTGAACATCTACCACAAAAGCATCTGATGGAACTCCTAATGCATCTTGAATCACTGTAGCAGAAGGTTTTGTTACATAAACATTAGTTCCAGAGCCAAAAAGTATTGCATCAATATTTAAGACGGAAATTCCACTGTTATCAATAGCTCGAGAAGCTGCTTCAAGGCCAAGGGTTAGAGTATCTTCATCGGGTCTTGTAACACAACGTTCTACTTGTCCACTTGACATCAATACTTCAGGTGTTGTGTTTTTCCAAACATTTAGAATCTCTGTAGCTTTAATACGATTGAAAGGTAAAGATGAGCCATAACCTCGAATTCCAACATTCATCCTAAGACATCCATTAATTAGCTTTTGTAAATTTATTTCATAATTAGTTATTCATCGAGCTAGGATCTAAAAGCGATTTAGGGCTTATTATTATAGAAATTTTTAGCTGCGGTGTATTAAATCAGCTTTTTATGAAATATTTACTTATATCAGAGTTGGATATATCCGAATATATAATTTTTGTTTTTTAATTCTTAAATTGATAGATTAAGGATTTAAACAGAATATTGGTTAATTATTTATGTAATAATTCTGTAAAAAGAATTTAATAAAAATAGAAAATAAAGTTTGAATTTAATTTTACCATTGATTAATGTTAAACTAAATATAAGCTATTTAACAACATAAGAAGTACTTATTTTATTTTTTCTTTTATAATTCTGAATTTCTAGATAGTTTAATACTACCAAAACGGATATATCCAATATCGGTCTAAGAAGAATTATCTGTTTATATTCTCGTTGAATTGAACTATTTTAGACAAGATGATGGTTACTCAAATTTAAGGCAAGTGCGGAAAAAAAAATGAATCTAGAAAATGATGTTGCCGTCATAACAGGCGGAGCAATGGGATTAGGATTATCTATAGCAAATGAACTTGGAAAAGCTGGAGCTAAGCTTGTTTTGATTGATATCAATGAAACAGCTTTAACATCTAGCATAAAGATGCTATCAGAAAAAAAATTTGATGTTTGGGGATTAAAATGTGATGTATCAAACAGAGAAGAAGTCAGAAGTGCTTTTGATAAATTGATTCAACGCTTTAGAAAGATTGATATCCTAGTAAATAATGCCGCAATTGCCCCAGAGACACCTTTCCTCGAATGTACAGAGGATGAATGGGACAGGATTATGGCTGTTAACCTGAAAGGTTACTTTAACTGTGCGCAAGTAGCAGTGAAGCATATGATTGAAAATAAAATTGCGGGAAGAGTAGTAAATCTTTCATCTACTCTAGGTTTCAGACCAAAAGCCCGACTTGTTGCTTATACAGCAACCAAAGGAGCAATTATTAATTTAACCTATTCAATGGCTTCAGAGCTGGGAGAATATGGAATAAGAGTAAACGCAATTGCCCCAGGAATGATCGACACCCCTATGACAACTAAAGGATTTACTCCGATGGTAAGAAAAATGATGATTAGTAATATTCCGCTTAAACGGTTGGGAATGCCAGAAGAAGTAGGAAAAGCTGTTGTCTTCCTATGTTCTGATTATTCTTCTTTCATTTCAGGTCATGTATTGATAGTTGATGGCGGCCAACATAATGGAATTGTTTCACGAAAGGGCCTAAATGACACGATGAGCGAAAGAAAATCTGAAATGTATTCTCCTAGTAAAAGTTAAAACTGTTTTTTTCTATTCTTTGTTTCGTACTTAAAGAACTTGTAAGATCTAATTTCCTTAATATAAACTAGATCACATTTTTTTGCATTAGATCACACAAAATTGCGCCAGATATCGCAGTTGAATTTTTTAATTCATCTTCACTTATTTTATCAGGAGTATCAAAAGCAGTATGCATATAACTAGGAGAAGTGAATTGAGCTAAACCAAATGTAGGAATCTTTCTTTTAAAGAAAGGTTCTCCATCAGTATTAACAGGAGGTCTGAGACTCATCTTAACATTAAAACCATACATCCCTACAAATTTTTCAATATGCTTATGTATTTTCATATTATTTGATGTGAATGCACCTCTTACTCCATCTTTTATGCTTGTGCAATCGTAATTCATCATCAATGATATTTTTTCTTCATTTTCAGTACCGATGAAATCTTTCACGTATGCTTTAGACCCTAACATTCCGAGTTCTTCAGCAGAAAAGAAAACTACCCTTAATAATGATGATAGATTATTTTTAAGACCAGATTTACTAATTGCTTCTGTAATACCAAGTACAGTTGACATTCCGGTACAATTATCAAAAGCTCCAGGGCCTATATCCCATGTATCATAATGAGCACCTAATAAGACTGTATTATCTGATTTTCCCGTCATATCTCCGATTATATTCTCTGCTTGTTTTTGAATAACTTTGCCTCTTATTTTTAAGGCTAAATTTCCTTTTCCTCTTTTTTGATTTCTATTGATGAAATTTCCAGCCTCATTTGATATTGAAAAAGCTGGAATTTCAGTTATTTTGGCAGATATGCTTCCTGTCTCAATTATTCCTCCTCTTTCAGTTGACATTTGACCAAAAGCTACAGCTCCACCTTCTATAGCCTTTTTGTACATTTCTTTTCTACTCATTCCACCATGACGTTTTTTTGTAGGTTCAACTATCAATATTTTACCTTTGAAATTAGCATGATTAAATGATTCTTCTGATGGATTTCTTAATAGATAACACTCTTCAGTTAATTCAGAATTTTTCGAATAATGAAAAGGAATTCCTCTTATTGGTTTATCATTTACATTAAAAACAGCTTCTTCTATTTCCCAATATGGGTGTTCAAATTTATGGGTAAAAGGCGTTAAACCGTATTCTTTTAATTTTTCTGTTAAAAAGATTGCCGTACTTTTAGCTGAATCACTACCAGAAGGCCGTGGCCCATATTCATCACAAATATATATCAAATTCTGGAAAATATCAGATGATTCCCAAATATTTCCAATTATTTCCTTAATATGGTTAGTCATATTTCCCCACGACTTTTTATTCATTTTATCAATGTTTATGACTTCATTGGTGCCTTATTTTTTGCATATTTTGCATTTTACTCCCAGATGAAGTAATATTCACGTTTGAAAATACTACTGAAGGAGAGATTACAGATTCCATAAGATTAGCGTCATTACCAACCGCTTCAATTTGCTTCAGCCATTGGATGCCATTCCCCGACATTGAAGCACCAAGAATCGGCCTAGTAATTTCCCCATTTTTTATTTCTAATACTCTTGTAGGAAATATTGTAAAATCAGTTGTCATTGGATTACTGAGAAAAATACCTGCTGGATATCCTATTAATACTCCTTTATCAATGTCTCTAATTAATTCATCCTGATTTTTAGTACCAGGTTGGACAATACGATCTCTAGAACCAATATTTGGCAGTGCTGTATAAGATCGCGTACTATGGCCAATCCCTCTAATGGCATTACCAGTTGGTTCAACATTTCCTTTTTTAGCTTGCGAATAATCGAATAAGAAATTTTTAAGAATACCGCTTTCAATTAAAGTTGTTCTTTTGCTTGGGGAACCTTCATCGTCGATAGGGGCAGACTTTATTCCACCTTCCATAGTTCCATCATCGATAAACGTAAATAACGGACTTGCCACTTCTGTATTCAAATCTTTCATTTGAAAAATACTACGATTTGAGAGAGCTAGATTGCCTTTGAATATTAGTCTTGTTATTGCAATAAAAAATATAGCTGCTGCAGTTGGTTCCATGATTAAACTCATATATCCTCCATCTAGATGTGATTTCGCTCCAAACATATCAATAGTACGTCTAGCTGCATCTAATGCGAGTTCATCCAAATCCAGTTGGAGCTTAGTTCCTCCTGTGAAAGAATTTTCTGAGAAACGTTGGCTCCCATGGCTTCCAACAGCAGAAAAACTTGCTGAATAGCTAGTCTTATCGTAAGAGAATTGTAATCCTAGAGAATTAGCTATAGCTCGGTTACTAATTATACGCTGGAAACTTCCCTGAACGTTAGCTAAATTTTTATCCAAAGATAACGCTTTATCTCTAGCATCATTTAGAGAATTCATTATTTCATCAATTTGTAGATATTTTAGTTCTTTTGAAGCTAAATTCTTAATCATCGGAGCTTTTTGACTTGCTGGGAAACCAAAAAAATCTGGATCTTCATCACGAGCTTTCGCAATCTTGATAGCTTCTTCGATTTCGATTTTAGCGCTCTTCTCATCTAGGGATGAAGAAGAAGTAAAACTCCATTTTTTTCCAAAGGCTACTCTAATTCCAAAACCTGCATTAATATTAGAATTTATATCAAGCGATTCACCTTTATGTTTAACTAGCAACTTCTTTTCGTTTACAGCAAAAATCTCGGCTTGGCTAGCTCCTTTTAACATACTAAATTTTACTAAACGCTCAGTTAAATCGTTTAAATCGCTATTTTTATTCATTTCATCATCATCCCTTTTGGCATACTTCTTTTTAATGATCCTGTTATATTTACATTTCTAAAACGTAAATAACTTCCGCCAAGACCTACTAGAGCCGTTTGTCCTCCTTTTCCACAACCACCAAACCCACAATCTACTGTTAATTCGAATTTTTTACCAACAGCATCAATTTTACCTAAATATTCCAATATATTACCGTTCAATGTAACACCTGAAAGAACATTTGTAATTTCACCATTTTCAATAAGATAACTAACTTGACTTCTAAATGAAAATTTGCCTGTATTGCCAGCTTCCCCTCCAGCATGTCCCTTACAGAAAATACCTAATTTTATGTCTTCTAACATTTCATCAAATGTAAAATCACCAGGTAAAAAGCATGTATTTGTCATTCTAACAATAGGGGAATATCCATAGTCCTGAGCACGAGAATTCCCAGTACTTGTTGTATCAAGTTGATAAGCATTTAACCGATCAGATAAGAATTTTTCAAGAATTCCATGATCAAGAATAATAGATTTCTGTCCTTGAATACCTTCATCATCAATAAAATTCCAAGCTCCTTTATCTAGCGTGGAGTCATCAGCGATAGAAACAAATTCAGGAGCAAATCTTTCCCCTATACGATCTGAGAGGGCTGATTCTCTTGTAACAATTGAATCAGCTTCCGTCATATGACCAAAAGATTCGTGGGCAAGTAAACCAGAAAAAGCAGGATCAATAATTACATCATAGGATCCGCTATCTATTGATTTTCCTGTAATCATTGTTATAACAGTTTTTCCTATCTCTTCAGCTATTTCACTTTTCTCAAGGTCATTTAACAAGGCCTTAAATCCAATTGTACCACCTTTACGCTCCGCAAAGCTTTCAAATTTCCCCATTTTTCTAATTGTAGCATCACCTCTATATCCAACCCCATCAACCATATAAGATATGTCATTACCTTCGGTAGTCATAATATGTTTAAAGCGAATTAAACCAGCTAAACCACATGAAGCAGAGGATACTCCTTGATCTTTTATCAATTTTGAATGAGTAATTACATAATCTTTAATTTCAGTAATTGTAGCATCAAATATTGAATTATTAGATAAATGAGTAATATTTTTCTTGTTAATAGATTGTTGTGAGAAATTAATTTCTTCTTTACTGATTCTTGATAATGATAGGCTATTTTGAACCGCTTCTTCAATAAGCATCTTAATACTTTCTTTTGAAAGATCACTAGTTGAAACAAAAGCTAATGGTGCTCCTTTTTCAACTTGAACACGAATACCAATGCCATGATCAGAGCTCCTATTGAATTCTGAAACTTTCATATCTCTGGCAATGATTTTTAATATCATATCCTTTGTATATCTGACTTCTCCATAGTTTACTTGTTTTTTATTTAGTAAATCAATGGAATAATCAATCAAATTTTGATAATCACTTATAATTTCCATATATTAACCTTCTGTAGATAGTAATTTTCGGAAAAAACCGATTTTTTTGAACTTCTTTATTCCCGTTGAATTGTATATCTCCGACCTTCAACACGCCATTTTAATGAAAGTTGTCTAATCATATCAAGTGTATCAAAACTAGCTTTGTTGAAATTCGTGCTGTTTTGAGCCCATCCGCTACTCTCACCGAAAGAAGAATAAGGATTGACTTTAGCAAATACTTTCATTGTTTGACTTTCAGTTTTTTCAACGGACCATATTTGAATTATTGCATATGTCCCTTCTGCGGAAAATACAGCAACATCAAGCTTGAATGATCGCTTCTTCGTTCCGTCATGTAATTCGGAGATTTCTACTGGCCATTTTCGCTTCACTTTGAAAAATGTTGGAATATCCATTCTGGTTTGTATATATTCTGCATAATCTAAGAAATCACGTGGTTCTAGTGTTATTGGTATTTCCTCTTCATCAAATGTATATTGTTGTGTTAACATCTGCCCTAACCCAGGTTTCCATGACCTGCGTAAACTAGGAACTACTGCTGTAGAAGCTTTTCTTGATGGATAAATCGACGCTATCAAACAAACAATAATAGCCACTAGAATTGTAACAAACACCCAATTGAAATCTAATTTATTTGGTGTTATACTTGTAGTAAATTTGAATATATTTCCTAGAAAAGCGACTATAATCGCGCCAATATAACCTAAACTGCCTCCAATTAATCCAAAAATTAAACTTTCGAACATAAAATTATATTTTATATGGCTAGGATTAGCTCCAACGCTTGACCAAACCTCTATATCTTTCATTCGGGCTGATATGGCCCCTAACAGAGTGTTTAACATTATCAGCGCACTAATGAGTAAAACAAAAATCATAAATGTAAATCCACGAATGGAAGTACTGGTTCCTATTTTATACAATCTTCGTTCCTCGCCTATTGATAAAATAATTTCTCTCGTTTGGCCAACCTCAATTGGAAGTATTGAGGAAACGATGTTCTCCAAATCCGCAGTTGATGCAGTTTTAATTAAAAATTCATTATAGCATTGATCTGAGATAAGGACTTCTCTAATTTGAGGTAGAAGTGTCCATAAGGACTCAAAAGACATAAAGGCTGATTTAGATGCGGTAATTGGGTCGTGATTAGGACTTCCTACTTCTTCTGGTAAAATCCAATTTCCTGTAAAATCCGTTTTCGATTGCAGTTTGGCCATAGTTATGATACCAGATACATTATAGGTATAAGGATCAGAGAAAAAAAGTGTTCTTACTGTCAATGAATCTCCTATACTTACATTAATCTCCTCAGCAAGATCAGTGGTTATACAGATATCGTATTGGGACGCAGGAAGACTTCCTCCTGCTAAAACTGACGATATGTTTGAGAAATAATCCTCTAAAGTATAATCTGTGGCAAAAGGAACTGATATAGATCTTGATACTTCGCTAGATCCATTTATCATCAATTCATTGATATTTAATCTTCCTAACATCTTTATCCGAGGAATAACTGTACTTATTCCTTGAATTTCAGCTAAATTCGCCATATCACTATATGAAAGAAAATTCTGATAATCGCGTACTATTAACCCAGTACCAAACTGTTCTGTAGTGACAGTATATTCAGTTACATCCATAAAAGAACTTGTTACGATAGACACAGAAAGAACAAAGGTTAACATTGAAACCGATATCACTATTAAAGTTAATATAGTATTTCTTTTCTGTCTTTGTAAATTACGGGTAGATATTGTCGCCATAAACCCAGCTGTACTTCCTAGCATTGATTCAACAGCTTTCTGAATACTTACCATGAGATTTTCACTCATATTGATATCATGATAACATCTTAGTTTGAAATTAACTAATTGTAAGTTGGTAAATAAGAAAATAAAAAATATTTTTGAAGGTTTTTATTAATAAATAATTTTCCTTCTATTTTTGTTCATTTTGAGTTAAGAAAATATAAATCTGTTCATATTATATAGTATGAGCTCTTAGTGATATGATTCATTCAAATAAATATTAAGATAAGTTTTTCTATGATATATCAGAATTTGATA